>NZ_DASTAT010000111.1 GCF_035712445.1 Oligoflexus sp.
GGTGCACACCCGTGGTGGTTTCCTCGGTGATGCCGTGGATTTTGTCGAGCATCTGAGGATATTTTTCATGGATCATGCCGGTAAGGTCGCCGCCGTCATCGAGGATCATGTTGCAATCCCAGGGCTTGCCATCCTTCAGGATGGTTTGCTCGATACACCAGTCGCCCTCTTCCACAGTCTGGCCCTTCCAGGCGTAGACAGCCACACCGCGAGCGGCGATGGCAGCAGCTGCGTGGTCCTGAGTCGAGAAGATATTACACGAAGACCAGCGCACTTCCGCGCCCAGGTCAATCAGGGTTTCGATCAGAACAGCGGTCTGGATCGTCATGTGGATACAGCCGATGATCTTGGCGCCTTTGAGGGGCTGCTCCGCGCGGTGTTTACGGCGCAGGCCCATCAGAGCAGGCATTTCACGCTCAGCAAGTTTGATTTCGCGGCGGCCGAAATCGGCCAGGGAAATGTCGGCTACTTTATAATCAACTTTGGACATCGTCGGTTCCTTTCCTCAGACGAAATAGCTTCAACTGAATTTGAAATCCGTTCTTCAAACCCAGATAGAGACTTTGATCTTCCATAAATCCGGCCCCGGCCGCCCATTCCTTGAGATCCTGGGGGTCAAAGCCCATCCAGACATCCCCGCAGGAGGCGCGGGTCCATTCCTGATTGTGCAAACAAAGGTCAGCGATCACGAGGCAGCCCTGATCTTTGAGCAGCTGAGCCACCTTATGGAACGCCTGCCGCGGCGACGACATATGATGCAGGACCATATTCAAAACCACGGCATCCAGCTGGCCTCCACGGCCGTCATAACTTTCCAGCGAGGACTGCACGAAATGAATCTTGTCCTTCGCTGCGATGTGCTTGCGCGTGAGCGCCAGCATCTCTTCCGAATTATCCAGCGCCACCAGATGATCAAAGCGCCTCGATAATTCCTTCAAAAGTTCACCCTGGCCCGGGCCCACTTCCATCACCTGACTCGACCGCGGCAGGTCCATGAGATCCAGGATTTCCCGCAGATTCGGCAGATACTGGTTCAGCTCGCAGAGCATGCCCTGGTTTTCCAGGAATTTATCCGCATGCCGTTCGAAGTACTGCCGTGACTGGGCGGAACGATCCTCATAAACCGCCAGGATGCGGCGCATCGTTTCCTCGCTCAAAGCCAGCTCATCAATCGTCGCGAAGAGACTGTGCAGGAAATCATGGAATTCCAGGCCCGTCTTCAAAAGCGTCCGGCGATAGAAAATACTGTTGCCCTGACGCCTTGTGGCCAAAAGTCCGGCCTTGTGCAGTATCTTCAGATGATGACTCATCCCCGGCTGCGGCATCGCAAAGATGGTCGCCAGCTCCTGCACACCAAAAGAATCGTTGCTCAAAACCCGCATAATATCGAGGCGCAGAGGATCCGCCACGGCCTTGCAAATGGCCGCAAGGGAGCTGCTGGTCAGCGCCTGGCTGATTCGCTTCGAAGCGCTGGATGGGGCGAGCATGTTCAAATTCGATCCTTTTTGGGGTCACGCATTCGATCCTACAGACATATCGGATTCATGTCCAATCTATATTAAGGTTTTTTTATATAGAAATAGTTTGATGCTTTCAAGTCACTGAATTTATTGGAAATCAGGCAGGGTTTAGCGAGTCACGAAACAAGGGCAGTCAGGCTGCTAGGGACGGCATCCAGGCGCCGATAGTAGGTGGACGGCAGGTGAACGACGAGGCGAAAGGCACGGAAATTGGGGTCTTTTCCAGGGCTCAAAAGTTCCAGCGTGGCATCGCCTCCGGCTTCACGCAAATAAAGGCGAATGGCTTCCATGCCCATGCCGCGCCCGGAAATTTCCGTGACCGTGGCGGCGGTGCTCAGACCGGATTGAAACACGAGTTCAGCAAGCTCCTCATCCCGGGCATTGACCGGCAGGCCGTAAAGCGAGGCGCGGGAACGCAAAAGCCCCAGCGGCAGGCCGCGACCATCATCATGAAAGCTGATGCGAAGGCCTTTCGGATCCTCGGCACAGGCGATGGTTAAAGTCCCGTGAGCGGGCTTGCCCTGACGCAGGCGTTCTTCCGGTGTTTCGATGCCATGATCCAGAGCATTGCGGAGGATATGCACCATGATCTTGCGCAGAAGATTCTCGGCCGCCTGGCTGAAGAGAAAGCCCTCGGCTTCGATCGCCACATGGGGCTCCAGGCGCTTCAGATCACGGGCTATGCCGCGGACTGCACCACGGACTTCCGGGAAGAACAGCGCCACATCCTGGAAGATATGCGTCTCGATGATCGTCAAGAGTTCCTTGAGCGTCGCCATCCTGTTGAGCTGGGTGGCCAGAGGCTCAAACGCATGCAGAAGATTGGCCAGTTTTTCCAGGACCTCGCGGCCCAGGGTCGCCCCTGACTGACCTATTCCTTCGCGGCCCAGGATGCTGCGATGAATATCGCGGTACTGCGCGACCAGGGCCACCAGCTTATCATGCGCGTCCAGCAGCTCGCTCGCCTGCCAGGGCTGGGCCGGATTTTTCATGATCCTGATATAATCCTGCTCCATTTCATGCGCCATGGCACTGATCTGATTCAGTCCAAGGGTTCGAGCCGAGCCCTTGAGCGTATGCATATTGATGTAAAGGGCTTTGACCACCGCGCTCGTATTCGAGGACGGGCTGGTCATAAGTCGCCTGTTATCATTCAAAAGATTGTCCGTGGCCTCGGCAAAGATCTGAAACGTTGGCCCCGAGACGAGAAGGAGTTCCTGAATATAGACCAGAAGATTCTTCTGCTTTTCATTCTGCTCCTCGACCGCCTTCATCCGCGTATAGTCATGCAGAGTCAGCTGCAGCTTTTCCACAAGGCCCTGATTGTTCACGATCGGCGCCCAGTCGAGCTGCAGATACTTCGGCTTGTTCTCGATCATCAGCACCAGCTCGGTGACGAGCTGCACGGCATTGAATTCGAAGTTGATCAGGTCCTCGTTCAAAATCGAATCGAGCGCGGCGGTGATCCGCGATTTATCATCCGCGGTCAAAAGACTATGATCCAGCAGCAGCTCGTTCAGGGACACGCCCGCCACCTGATCCGCGCCTAGAATAACCTTCAGATGCCGCGAGTATTCATGATCGGCCACCCCAGGCGAAACAATGCCCATCACGCCTTGCGGGATGTGGTCGAGCATCGTGCGAATGTTCCGCGTCTTGCGTTCGACCTCTTCCTGAAGAGTCCTGGAGAGTCGCTGAGCAGTGCGGAAGGAGGACGCGAACAAGTCGGCGATGACCTGACTGTTGCTGAAGAGCAGGCAGACGATCCCAAACGGGGCTAAAAATATAGGGGAATCGTGAAGACCCGTGCCGATGAAAACATCATAGACCACGGTGCAGGCCATGATGAGTCCACCCACAGCAAGGTAGCCGCTGCCTTTGGCTTTATTTAAAAGCGCCCAGGCGACAATGCCGAGGTAGGTGGACGTCTGCACCAGGAGTATGGCGTTCAAGGGAATCAGAAACCTGGGGTAGAAGGTCGCAGGCGTGACGAGGCAGAAAATCAGCGATGCGACGCCGATCATAGCTTCGCATTGCAAAAGAAGCCGCAACTTGCGCAGATGGAAGGTCGCCATCGCAAACAGCGCCCCGCAGGCCCCTAGAATGCCAAGGAACCCATACTCAAATTTTCGCACAGTCTCAAAAATCAAAAGACTCGGTTCGGGGAAAAGGACATTCATGATGGTCGGACTGCTGCCCAGCATGCGAAAGAGGATACTGGCACTGAAGACGCTCAGCACCAGCGAGGCTTTGTCTTCGTTGCGATGCAGAAAAAGACCGAAATGATACATCATCATCGCGAAGATCGCGCCGACAGCGAGGGCCTCGGACAGAAACAGGATGCGATGACGCCTTGAGATCAATTCATAGGATCCCAGCTGCGGTGAGGTCCAAAGTCCGCCCCACGGATAATGAAAACCACTGAGGTGAATGACAAGATAATAGTGTCCGCTGCCATCAGCCCGCCACAGTCCAACAGGAGAGGCCACCTGAGGAATGGAATCGTCCGGGCTGGTCCCGACCTTGCCTACGCTCAGGAGCATTTCCATAGGCACCGAGCGCTCCACATCCAGAGCAAAGACCCGGTATGCCGTATCCCCACGCACGTTCAATCCAAGGTTCTGAAAGGGTGGCCGCAGATTTTTGAACTCAAGCACGAAGGTTCCCCAGGTCTGGGGATCCAGATTTTTACCCGAGGCATCCACATAGGCATCAACGCCGGCAGGGACCTTGACCAGAAGACCTTGCTCCAGACTGAAATCGGGTGACCGCAGTCGATCCTCGCTCAAAAACTCCCGTGGAAAAAATCGCCATTCGCCGCTAAGAGCATGCGCCTCTTCCCAGTGCATGGACGCAAAATCCACCGTCCCTCCTTGCACCATCGCCGTCGCGCGTGGGGCAAGCAGGATAAGGAGGAAGTTCAATTGCATGTATAAATATAGTAATTTCATCATTCCCTAGTATCTCACAAGGTTTCCCTGCGAGATCCGGGAAAGAATTGCCGGGATCAGGTCTTTACGCGATAACCCGTGCGGAAAATAATCCATACAGCGAGCAGACTGAGGACGAGAAAAGCGCCCGTCGTACCGAGGCTGACCGCAACGCTGACATCCGCGCGACCGTAAAAACTCCAGCGAAAACCGCTGATCAGGTAGACGACAGGATTGAAGAGCGTGACCTTCTGCCAGACCGGAGGCAGCATGCTGATCGAGTAAAAACTCCCACCCAAAAAAGTGAGCGGCGTCACGACCATCATGGGCACGACCTGCAGCTTTTCAAAGCCGTCAGCCCAGATCCCGATGATGAATCCGAAAAGCGAAAAGGTGATCGACGTCAGCACCAGAAACGCAATCATCCAGACCGGATGCTGCACAGAGAAATCCACGAACAGGCGGGCCGTGATCAGGATCACCGTCCCAAGAATAATGGACTTGCTGGCTGCCGCTCCCACATAACCGCAGACAATTTCCAAAGCGGAAATCGGGGCCGAGAGGATTTCATAAATGGTGCCCGAGTATCGCGGCATATAAATGCCGAAGGAGGCGTTGGAAATGCTCTCCGTCAGGACCGAGAGCATGATCAAACCCGGCACGATGAAGGCCCCGTAACTCACCCCGTCCACTTCCGCCATCCGCGATCCGATCGCCGAACCAAAGACGATGAAGTAAAGCGATGTGGAAATCACAGGCGACGCGATGCTTTGAAAAATCGTGCGAAAGAAGCGGGCCATTTCAAAAGCATAGATGGCGCGAATCGCATAAAAATTCATGTTGGCCCCTTCACAAGCCCGACGAAGATATCTTCGAGCGAACTCTCCTTGGTTTGCAGATCCTTGAAATCTATTCCCTGCTCGCCGAGCCGACGCAAAAGCGGAGCGATCCCTGTGTGCTGACCCTGGGTATCAAAGGTATAGGTCAGCTTCAGCCCATCGTTACTGAGTTCCAAGGGCTCGTTCTGCAGGGCGGCGGGCAGGACCTGAAGCGGCGCCTGCAGGTTCAGAATCAGCTGCTTTTTCCCAAGTTTTTGCATCAGGCGCTGCTTATCCTCGACCAGGATGATTTCGCCTTTGCGAATCACCCCGACCCGATCGGCCATCTCTTCCGCCTCTTCGATATAATGAGTCGTCAGGATAATGGTCACTCCGCTTTCCCGCAGCCGCCGTACCATGGCCCACATATCGCGGCGCAGTTCCACATCAACGCCGGCCGTGGGTTCATCCAGAAAAAGGATATGCGGTTCATGCGACAGAGCCTTGGCAATCATGACCCGTCTTTTCATGCCGCCCGACAGCGTCATGATCCGGTTATCCTTTTTTTCCCAGAGCGAAAGATCCCTGAGAATCTTTTCCACCCAGGCCCGGTTGGGAGCCTTGCCGAAGAGTCCCCGGCTGAAGTTGACCGTACGCCAGACGCTTTCGAACATATCGCTGGTGAGTTCCTGCGGCACCAGTCCGATCTTCGTGCGGGCCGCGCGATAGTCGCGGATGATATCATGACCATCGGCGCGGACTGTCCCCGCGCTGGGGTTCACAATCCCGCAGATGATATTGATCAGTGTGGTTTTGCCGGCACCGTTGGGACCCAGCAGGGCAAAAATTTCCCCGCGCCGGATTTCCAGATTGATATTCGTGAGCGCCTGATGCCCCGAAGCGTAGGTCTTGTTCAGACCAGTGACAGAAATAATTGCGGGTTCCATTGCTTGCATGCCTTCACCTGGACAAGGTTTTTCGTACCCTAGCACAGGCCCGCGCGGGCGTCCACCGGCAAGGATCGCTCCTTGTCCTCATCGTCCACCTTCCTTACGATGGAAGGAAACGAATACTCGGCCCTGCGCGAGGATGCTATGCTGTGGTTCCTTCATGAGATCTAAACGGGTACCGGGTTATGTAACCCTGTTCGCGATGGGTCTGATCCTGTCGCTCTATGCCCTGGGGGTCCTTTCCTCCCTGGACGATAAGAGCGTGCGTCCTCTGGAATTCAGACTGCGGAGTTTTCTGCAGAAGTCCCCCACGTTGGATCCACGCCTCAAAATTTATTCCTACGATGATTCCACCCTGCGCTTCACAAAAAAGCCGGATCTTGATTTCGAACTCTGGCTGAAGCTTCTGAAGACCATCAGTGATGCAGGCCCACGCCGCATCATGATCGACAAGATCTTCGCGGTCGTCGACAGCGTGACTCCGCTCGATGCGCTGAAGCCTGAATTCGAGAAGATCAAGGCGGATGTCGTCACCGCCGTCTATGCTGGATCGAACGTCATCAAATTCAAAGAGCCCCTGCCCACCGACTTCAAAGGCTTCGCATTATCCCAATGGACGGGGCGCACCTTGGGGGCCGACGAACTGAGTTGGATGCAGCTGCAGCCGGGCTATGTCTATGGGCCTGATCCTGAACTGTGGGAAGGCTTTCATAGCTTCGGACATATTCTTTATCCAAGGCAGGGCATGGTGAATCTCTTTCACCGCTATGAGCCCGCGCATGCCGTGCCGCATTGGAGTCTGCTGGCCGCCGACACCATCAAACTCGATGAAGAAGGCCCCAGCATCAACGGTCAGCCCGTCCCGCATATTCAGGGCCAGGTGGCGGTGAACATGGTCGATGTCGCAGTCCTTGAGCGTAATATCTATAGCCTCGCGTCCGTTATTCATCGCAGCCGCGAAGGGTTGAGCATGAGCGGGCGCATCAAGCCTGACCAGCTGGTGATCCTTCTGCCCGCGATGTTCACAGGCAACACCGATCGCGTGGAAACGCCTCTGGGCAGCGTGCCCGGTTCCTATGTGGTGCTTTCGATGATCAATAGCGTCCTGACCGGACAGTGGATTCACACCGTTCCGATGAGTCCATGGGAAATCATCATCTTCGCGGCCATGGGCTGGCTCGTCACGCTTCGCTTTCATGCGGTGGCGACGCCTCTTTTTCTTCTTGCAGCTCTCGCGTTCACCGGCATCAGTGGGGTGCTCGCCTTCGTCTATGCATCCTGGCAGTTGCCTTGGCTCTCCGCAGGCCTCGCCCTGGGGACCTCGGGGCTTTTGAATCTTCTGTGGATCGCCATGGTCCGCGTGCGGGAAGCGCAAAGGATCACCCGCGCGGTTTCGGGCCTTGTGCCGCAGGATCACATCGAAGCCCTGCTGAAGGGCGAAAAGAGCCTGGAATTCGAGCCGGAAGGTCATGTCGTGAGCATCATGTTCGTCGACATCGTGGGCTTTTCCCTGACCACCAAGAAACTTTCCGCGAGCGAAACCTTTCTGCAGCTGAAAGCCCTGCTCGCCGACATCACGGACATCGTGCATCAGCATCAGGGTACCATCGACAAAACCCTGGGTGATGGTCTCCTCTGCTTTTTCGGTTACAACATACTCGGTCAGCCCACGCAGCATCACGCGGACCAGGCGGTCCGCTGTGCGATCCAGATTCAAAAGAAGATCTTCCAGCATAGCCTTGAGGCTTCGGAAGCCGGCAAGGCGCTTTATCCTTTGCGCATAGGCGTGAATACGGCCTCGGTCTTCATCGGCAATATCGGCAACCGGCAGCGGTTTGATTTCACGATGATCGGTGATGGCGTGAACTTCGCAGCGCGACTGGAGACGGCCTGCGCACCCTTTAAAATCATGATCGGTCCCTCGACCAAGGCGCAGCTGATGGAAATTTCTCCCGATCATCCCAGCATGCGCAAACGTCATGTGATGGTGAAGCATACCTCCGAACTTTTGGAGGCCTGGGAAGTGGATCCCTTCCATAATTCCGGCGAAGACATCGAACGCATCGAAAAGCTCTATTGGAATTATGCCGGCATCTATCAGCGCGACACGCGACATCCGGCCGCCAGCAGTCACGGGATACGCTTCAGCAGCGGCATGGGCCACTTTCAGCTGCTGAATTATTCCGTGTCCGGCCTTGGTCTGAAGAGCGACATCTTCCTGGCCCAGGGCGTGGTGCTCACTCTGAACCTTGAGAGTGATGATCCCGATATCCAGAACGAACTGCATCAGTGGGGCCTGTCCTCGCTCGTGGTCGAGATCTGCTGGGGGAGTCCACGCGTGGAAGGCTTCGAGCATGGGGTTCGCTACGTCGGCCTCAGCAGCGATCAGAAAAACCGCATCTTTTCGCTTTTCCACGAACGCCAAAAGCCTTCACTCCACGGGGTCCCATCCTTCTGAATCTGCTGTCAGGAAATAATTCCGGATTAAGCTGCCATTTCCCAAGGCTGGTGACCTCATTCAAATAGCTTAGAGTCTGACCGATACGTAGTTATCAAGCCCTGTTAAAAATCTGTCGAGGAACGCGCCATGCAATGGACGACGAGATTCTTGAGCGTCTTACTGCTTTTGCAGCTGTTCACGACGGCCTGCGAGGAAACGAAGGATACGCGGAACATGCCCTCGTCCGATGACGCGAGCGAGGAGCAGCTGGCTACCGCACCCGCGCCGGTCACAGGCTCTTACCTCCGCTGCTCCTATGTCGAAGATCCAAAAAGCTCCGGCAACACGCCCGTGGGCTGCAATCCCTATGACGAGAACAACAGGATCATCGACCTGGACATCGCCGGTTCCGAGCCGCGCTGGTCCTATGACAGCCGCCTGGCCGTTACGTTCACCCGCAATTACATCGACCCGAAGGGCGTGCGCTGGCAGGGCCGCTTTGATTTTGCAGCGACCGACACCCTGGATCGCGTGACCCAGATCCTGGAAACACAGATCACTCTTATTTTCAACAAGAACGGGACAGGCCAGCCCATCACCCTTCAGGACAAGATCAAAAACATCCTGATGGGCCTTGCCGAGCATCGCTTTGTAAAGCTCGCCTACCAGTCCATCCACATGAATGCGCCGACGGACACGAGCGTCATCGCCGATACGGTGGACTTTGAATTCAAGATTGATGGCGTCTGGGAAAAGGTCAAAATCCGCCTGGATTCCCTCGATTTTACGGCCCACACCATGGAGTCCGATCGCTTTGCGTTTCAATTCAAAGGCAGTGAAGCGGACTGGAGAATGTACCTCGGAACCGGCATGGGCCGTGAACTCGCCCAGATCCTGAGTACGACCCGTCCCGAACTCTTGGATTGGAAAGCGTCCAACGGCACCAGCTGGACCTTTGATCCCACTTCATCCTTTGCGAGCAGCG
Source organism: Oligoflexus sp. (assembly GCF_035712445.1). NCBI lineage: Bacteria > Pseudomonadati > Bdellovibrionota > Oligoflexia > Oligoflexales > Oligoflexaceae > Oligoflexus > Oligoflexus sp. Next base: position 9,644 of record NZ_DASTAT010000111.1, read on the forward strand.
AACCCTATGACCTGAAAAACAGCGCCAGTCCCATCGAAGTGATCATCGATATGGGCGTTAAAAAACGCTTTCATGGCTTTCGCATGGATGGGGGGCTCGCCAACCCCGGCCGGACCTTCCCCAATGGATTCCCGGATCGCTTCCACTTCCTCTATTCCGATGACGGCATCAATTGGAAAAAGTTCGAGGGCAGCGAAATAAGCCTGTCCGGGCGCGGAAACCTCGAATGGTCCTGGGAGAAATGATCGAACCCAAACCCTCGGCATCCCTGGCCTTTATCAGGGATTCTTAAGATTTCGCCCAAAACTCCGATAGTGCCACGGGTCCTCGTTTGACTGCGAGGGCCTTGTGGATCAGACGCGCATTCGTTGAGCGGAAGCGGATTTGAGTGGAGCGGAAGGCTTATGAAACGCATCTTTCAGTCGTTCGATCGCCATGCCTCGTGGCTGGCCGTAGGCGGGTCCATCGTCCTGCATCTTCTGATCATCATCGCCATGCGCTGGCACAGAAATCAGGAACCCATCATCATAGAGAAGCCGCCGGTCGCGCGCATCCGTATCCTTTCCAATCCGAACGGCAATCCTGCGACTCCGGTAAAAACCGCAGAAGTCAAAGTCAAGCCGACTCCCAAGCCCAAGAATAAACCGAAGCCCAAACCCAAGACCAAATTGGCCAAAAATAAAGTCATGAAAAAAGCCGTCGTGGAAAAGGTCAAGGAGGAGGAAGCCCCACCGCCGCCACCGAACAATGCGCCGCAGAGTTTCGGCGACAATCAGGAAGTCGGCATGGTGGGCACGGGCGCCAGCAACACCCGGGGCCCCAGCGATCCCAACGCCAGCACTGACTGGTTACCAATTGAGCAGGTCAAACCCAAAATGCCGCGTGAAGCTGCCTTGAAGGGCATTGAAGGCTTCATCACCTTCACCTTTGATATAAACGAGGATGGTCGCGTCGAAAATATCAAGGTTTCTGCCGCGGAAAACCGTTCTGTCTTTGAAGCCGAGGCCCGAGCGGCAGTGCGTAAATTTCGCTATCGTCCCCGCAAAGTCAATGGCCGCCCGGTCCGCGTGGTGGGCCACAGCTTCACCGTCGTCTTTACTCTGACCCACTAAAGCCTTGCACTAGGCTGCCCGGACGGATTCCTGGTACAATGGAATCTCGACTAGGAAAGGCAGCCTCATGAAAAAAATACTCTTGATTGGTCTTGCTTTGGCCACCACTCTGGGTGCCGGTTTTCTTCTTTATAAAAAATCCAAACCCGCTCCGCAGGACGAAGAGGTGCTGATGCCTCCACCCCCTGCGGCCACGGCGGAACGCGAGGAACCCATTCCTGCGGAACCGCCCCCTGTTACTCCCGAGCCTGAATCATCGGTGAATTCCGCCGAAAAACCGAAGGCCAAGACGAAGTCCAAGGCTGCGTCCGGGCATTTTGAAATGTCGCGCCCCGCTTCGCGGCACGATGATGTGGATCCTGCGGATAATCCCGGCTACGGCAAGGCCCGTGAACAAAGGCTCTGGGAGATTTTCAAAAGCGATCCCGACCTTTCCCGTTCGGTTCTCGTCAAAAAAATTCAATGCCGGGTCGATACCTGCATCGTCGAAGCGGAATCGAAGGACGGTGACGCCGATCGCTTTCAATCGCTCATGCTGGCTCTGACCAAACAGTATCCATGGATCGGCAACAAGATTGATGTGACGACGCCTGATGGTGATCCGCTCAAGGCGCGGTTTGTCTACTTCCAGGAAACACCGAAATAAGCGCGAGACAGGCGGCGACAGAGGCTGAAGAAAACTGTGGCCGCCAGGTGACACTCACAGGGCAGCTTTCCCCCTATCAACCCTCCTCATCTGCGTCCGATCAAAGTCAGGAGTCGAAAGACTCCTTGAAACACTTTGGGAGGACTGTATGCATTTCAAGACAGCGTGGCTCATCGCTCTCGTCGGCCTCGCCTTCATGCCTGCGCTGGGGTTCAGCCAGACCCTGAGTCAGGTCTATGGCGACAGCCTGACCAAGCAGGCCCAGACGATTTACGTCAAAGGCACGGCGGGAATGACAACCTTCGACAGCGAAGCGGCGGGCAGCAAGGAAACGCGTAACACAAGCGAGATGGAATTCGGCGGCTGGATGGGTGAGAAGCGGATCATGGGTTTGAAAGTCGGGCATTCGTATCACGACGTGCCCTTCGAATTGAATCAGGCTCACTCCCGCACGGCGATGACCGATGTGCGGCTCCTGGCTCGCATCTGGTTCCTGCAGCCTTCGGTCGGCATTTCCTTGACGGAATGGGACGTGACCAGCGCCGCGGCACCCGCGGTCGGACTCTTCGCCACCGGATTGAATGCGGGCCTGGGTTTGATCGTGAACCTGCATCAGGGACTCGTGTTCAATGCGGATCTGATGCGCGTGCAGAGCCTCCGAACCTTTGATAAGCTCGAACGCAATTCGAAGCTCGGGACCCGCGAAGATGCCGACGCTCACTTCGCCTTTGATCTGACGGAACGCATCGTGGATTTCATCGTGGGCTATAGAATGAGGCGCTACTCTGTAACCATCGAGGACAGTACGTTTCGCGAGTCCAGTCAGGGAGCTTATGTGGGGCTGCGGCTCGGTTACTATTTCTAAAAAGAAGCGGCGGGTGCCTGGACCCGCCGCATGAAACCAACCGTCAACGAACGAGAGTATAGCCTTTTTCGCGTGCGCCAGCCTCGGAGGCGAAGCATTCGCGCACGTCCGACTTCTCGGCGCTCAGCATTTTTTCATAGCCTGGACTGTCCTTGGCATAATAGCGACCGGCGCTGGTATCCGCAGCCACCGGGCAGGCGATCGACTGAATGGCCTGGCCAGCTTTTTTTGCGCCTGTCGCCACACCTGCGGCCACTTCGCGCCCGCCCTCCTTGATATTCTGCCAGCCTTCCTTGAAATGCTGTTTGGGGTCAGAATTCTGTGACTCTGCCGCGTGCGAACAGCTGGCGAGAATCAGGAGTGCAGGTCCCAACAAAAATTTCATGCGTATAGTCCTTTTCCAAAAAAGTCCCAAGCGGACATGGCATCCGCGTGCAGAACATTATTGCAAGGATCGGGCACAAGCAAGAGGGTTCAGGAAGGGGGCATTCTCAAGGTCTGAAAGGCAGCATTTTGTAGGAAAAAGAGGACAGCCTGTCCTCCTTCTGCGACATCCGCCACGCGTTTACAGCGTGAAAGGCGGCACCACGAAGGCGACCGGCAATTTGTCCCGCTCGGCCATCGCTTGAATGGCATCAATCCCCTGACGCAGATGGGGCAAAAATTTCTGGGCGGTTTCCTGATGAAAGCCTATCGAAATATAAATATCGCGGCGCGGATCCTTCTTCCAAAGCTCCACGTTTTTTTGAAAGGTCGCGGCGATCACTTCTCCGCTCACGTAATCCGCAAGGCAGCCGTTGTTCGGAAGTTCCAGCATGGAAAGACCCGAACCCAGCTCGATGCGATAGGGTTGGCTGGTCGCGGTCGTGTCAGGCCATAGTTTTCCGACCACAGGATAAAGGAGCGACTTGCCCCAGCGCTCCTTCAGGTATTCCGCCGAGGTCGCCGAGGAATCGAGTGTGATGCCTTCGCGGGCCAGCGCACGGAACACATGCTTATCCGCCTGCCAGGCTCCTGCGCGGAAACTCCGTGGACGATCAAAGCCATGCTGCACGAGTTTCTTCACGCTGAAGCGAATGAGCTGCTGCAGCTCCTTTTCATTGTAAGCAGCCATGTTCACATCATGCCCGCAGTCCGGATCGCACTGACTCAAATCAAGCGGGCCGCGAAACGCCGGCTCGGTGCGAAAGGCCACGCCCGCGGCTTCGACCAGGCTCTTCCAGGCATGGATATGCAGCCCGTGCTCATCACCTTCACGCAGGACGGAGCGAATCGCGGCGGTCGTCAGGCGCGGATCGGCATCAGCCTTCGTATAATAGGCGGCATTCAGAAAATGCTGCAAAGGCACCTTCGGGTAGTCGTGACGAAAATGCTCCATGGCGGCGAGGTTCTGCGGATCGAGATTGCGTCCCTCCCAATCGACGCTGACAACCACACGCAGGGCGGCCTGAGCCGAATTCGAAAGCAGGAGGAGCAGAAAAATTAGCGAGGCTTTCCGATTCATAAAGTAAGCGTCCTGTTCAAGGGAATCCTGGCCCCTTTTGTACAGGACTTGCTCAAGGGCCTCAACCGTCAGATTCAGGCCGCGTTTTGAAGTGAAGTCAGTTTGATGACCAGGAGGGTCATATCATCGTCAAAATGATCGCCACTGTGTTGGTTGACGATTCCCTGCCAGATGGATTCCAGCACGGCTTCCGGGTCCGCATGAGTCTTCAGGCTGTTCACGATCACATCCGAGCGGCCTTTTTGCGAAACGCCAAAATCATTTTCGACAAGGCCATCTGTAAACAGAAGGAGCATATCATTTTTTGTCAGAGTCAGTCTCACCGGCGTCAGATTGCAGCCATGCTGAAGCCCCATCAGGGATCCGCCGCGCAGCAGGGCCGAAACCCGGGGGCCATTCTTCAGAAAGATATTGCGATGGCCGGCGTTGATGTAAATGGCCTCGCCGCTGCGATGATCAATGCCGACCAGAACCGCCGAAGCGAAGTGATTGGTGCGCGCGAAGTAATCGCACATCACCTGGTTCACATCGTTCATCACTTTCCGGCAGGATTCATCCAGCGACAGCGTCGTTTCATAAAGTCCTTTGACGGCTGCATTCAAGGCGCCGGTGAACGCGGATGAAATGATGGCCGCTGTGATGCCATGACCACTGACATCACCGACCACCACATAGGAAAAGGAACCGCGCGGATCAGCCAGACAGCTGAAGACATCGCCGCCGCTTTCTTCGCAGGGACGGTAGCGATAGGCGAGCTGAAAGTATTCAGGATTGAGGTCGTTTTTCATAAGAGCCGTATGAGCAAGGCCAGCCGCTTCCACGGAGACTTTCAGAACAGATGCATTCTGAGTGGCCTCGCGCAGGTGATAGGACAGAAGGAAAGACAAAAAGAGACTCTGAATCAGAACGGTGAAATGCAGCGAGTAGACGAAAAGCGGATGCCCAGGGATGATCCCGACCACCATGCCGTTGAAAAGTCCCACGCCGACGATGGGAAAGATCCAGGATACGAGGTAATTTCGGGCGATGGGCAGCCGCTGCCGAATCGCGGCGATCGAGGTGGCGGCCAGCAGGACGGGAAACACCAGCGCGACGGTTGCCGAGGCCTGCATCATGATCGGATAGGGCAGCACCAGAACCAGGAGCGCAATCAAGGCCTGAATCGCGACCCAGCCCTTGACGATCTGGTTCAATCGCCGGGAGTAGGACGCCGTTTCCAGGATTTTGGATGTGAAAAGGGCTCCCCAGATCAAGGAGCTCGAAATCATGATGACGTTGAAGCGCTTGTTCCAGACATAGTTATCATGGAAGATGAATTCCTGCACATAGCCATCCCAGGCCGCAAACATAACCAGCCACGACAGAGTATTCAGGAAATAATAGAGATAGGCCTTGTTATAGGTGTAAACGAAGAAGACGAGGCCGTAGAAAGCCGCGACCGCCATGATCCCGGCAAATATTCCATAGAGCAGTTCTTTCATCCGCAGATGCTCGGGGAAGGATTCCGCGGAGTGAAGATGCATCGGCAAAAGGATGGTATCCGAGCTCGCCACGCGCAGATAAAAAGTGGTCTCGCTGCGGGCCGGAAGATCCAGGCGATGGGTCGCGCGGTTGTTCGGCAGCTCACGATCCTTCAGCAGCGTCGACACGCCCGCGTCGCGCCTGATCCACTGGCCGTTTTCCAGCATAAAAAGGCTGAACTGATCTATCCAGCTGACTTCAAGTTCCAGATAAAGGCTTCGATCCTGATCGCTGACGTTGCGAAGCAGCAGGCGATACCAGTAGGTGGACTTCGCGTAACCAAAGGCCGGCACACGATAAGGATTCGGCTTGAATTCCAGCTCCCGGACCTCGTCAAAGTCGAGCGTGCCGCTGGCGTCTTCATGAAAATCGAGATCAAGGCCCAGGAGCTTTTCCGAAAAATCGTCGTCTATGGTGACGACGGCCGCGCGCAAACTCCCGCTGCTGAGCAAGGTCAGCAGGGCCATAAGCAGGCAGGAAAAATAAGTTCTATGTATAATCCCCATGGATCCGGTATCGGTTGTCGAAAAGAGGAATGAAGCGATTTTCCAGGGAATATGCTGCTTTTTATGCTATCTTTCTTGAACGTAAGAATAGGAGTTACTATGCAGCGGCTGCCCCTGATTCTGCTCCTTTGGAGTCTCATGAGCCCGGGACTTGTGGCCCGGGACAAACCGGGAACTTACATGGGTCGGCCCCTGGCTGACGTCATGGGACCGGCCGGCATCGAATGGCTGGAGCGGGAGAACCGCGAGGCCGAGGAAAGGCTCTCCATTCTGGTATCGGCGCTGCCTCTTAAGCCCGGCATGCAGATCGCGGACCTGGGTGCGGGCAGCGGGGTGATTACGCGAATGATGGCGCCAAGGGTTCTGCCAGGCGGCACGGTCTACGCCGTCGATATTCAGCAGGAAATGCTCCAGCGTCTGGAGCAGCAGAATGAAAAAGCCGGCATCAGGAATATCAAGACAGTCCTGGGCAGTTTGAAAAGTCCGAAACTCCCCCCGAATTCCATCGACCTTGTGCTGATGGTCGATGTCTATCATGAGTTCAGTCAGCCTTTTGAAATGATGAAGAGCACCAGTGAAGCCTTGAAAAAAGGCGGCTGGGTTGCGCTCGTGGAATATCGGGGCGAGGATCCCAAAGTACCGATCAAGGCCGATCATAAAATGACTCTGGCCCAAATCCGTAAAGAGATGAACCGGAAGGAACTCAACCTGGAATTTGTGCGAGTGGACAACAGCCTGCCGCGTCAGCACCTTGTTTTCTTCAAAAAGCGCTGACACCCTATCCCAAACCCGCGACACGTAGCGCCGTCAGCGCAAAACTGATTTGCTGTCGCCCGTGTGGGTCCAAGGACGTCGCTATACTATTTTTCAGTAGTGATTCTGAAAATGTTAAAGTGATCAGGACAATCCATAGGTTTGTCGTTATGCGAGATCGTAACGACCAGTCCCCCGTCAGTTTTTTGCATGCAAGACCCCTCACGTGCTGACGCTGCTCATTTCATAGGTCCAGTAATGTCGATCCTTTTCAGATGTTTTATATGGGCTGCCATCAGCTCGATTCTTGATTGCAACGCCTTCCGAACAGGTACCCGCATAGAAAATATCGAGTTTCCTGAGGAGCAGCCGCCATGGCTCACTGAGGATTGTGTATTCACCGAACATTCAACAGTTTGGGGCACTTCATCCATAAAACGGACTGTCATCTCGTTCGCTTCGCTGACGGAGAGAGAAACCGTTTCACCTTGAAGCGTAATATTACAGTCGAAGGGCATCGGCGATTGATGCTTGAGCTGTTGAGTCTCAAGGAAGAAGAGTCATAGGGATCCAGATACCGGCCGGCTTTCTGAAGAACTCATCCTCACTCAAGCAATGCTCCTGCGCATCTGAGGCTGTGTTAGGCCATTCCGAGAGGCCATCGGGAAAAGAGTAATAGAATCTTGTAAATTTATATCCTTCAACAGAAAGCTGACACTTGCCCAGAAGGTTTTGCACGGAACAGGACGCATGCCTTCCCACATGCTGAGGTCACTATCAAACCATAGAAGAGAATATTCAAGCTTCGCATCGCTCATCCATATCGACAGATAATGGGCTACCTGTTTAATCTTAACATGCCTCGAATCCATCGATCCAGGAGGTCGCGTTGAAGCGACTCTCGGATAAGCTTTAAGCGCCGAACTGAAAACCTGAGACTTCAAGCCCAAACATCTGATCGCTATAAACCTTCACGCCGCGCTCCTCACGCGCGGCCCCCACGGCGACCATCAGCGGAATCAGATGATCCTCGCGTGGATGAGCGAGCCTTGCGGCGGGAGCCGTCGCCCAGCGCAGAAGCTGATCATCACGCTCCTGACCGGTTCCCCGCGTGACCGCTTCGCTGAGCCAGGCATCAAACTGCTGCGACACAGGAATGGCGCGCGGCTGGCCAAACTCCCTGAGATTATGATAACTGAGCCCACTGCCGACGATCAGTATGCCTTCATCCCGCAAAGGTGCCAGCGCCTTGCCGAGATCCAGGTGCTCCTGCACATCATAGGCCTTCTTCATCGACAGCTGCACGATGGGAACATCCGCTTCGGGAAAACTCACCGCGAAAGGTACAAAGACGCCGTGATCATAACCGCGCTCGGCGTTCGATGCAGATTGCAGTCCCGCCTTGTTTAAAAGTTCAAGCACACGCTGAACCAGGGCCGGCGAACCCTTCGCCGGATAGCGGATTTTATAGGTCTCCTCGGGGAAACCATAATAATCATAGAGCATCGGAGGCTCGGGATGGGTCATGACGGTGAAGTCCTTTTCCTCCCAATGACCCGAGATCACCAGGATGGCCTTGGGCTTTCCGCCCAGGGATGCTGGTATATTTTTTAGGTAATTCTGAAGCGCCAGATACGGATTTCGCGGACCGAAGTCCATCCAGGGCCACGGACCGCCACCATGCGAAATAAAAAGCGTGGGCCAGCGTTTCATGAGTGCTCTCCTTCTTACTTCAGAATTCGCGCCGCTTCATCAAAGGCAAGACGTGGGCTGCGCGGAAACAGTTGACTCGCATCACCATAGCCAAGATTCACGAGCAGACTCGACTTCCAGCCTGTGTCTTTCAAGAAAGCGGCATCCACTGCGTCCTTGTCAAAGCCTGCCATAGGACCGGCATCCAGTCCATGCGCGCGTGCGGCCAGGATGAAATATCCATGCTGCAGGGCGCTGTTGTACTGCGCCGTTTCTTTCGCAAAAGCTTCGTTGCCGCTGAACCAGCCTTTGACATCCGCATGCGGAAAAAGCTTCGGCAGCTGCTCATAAAACTTCGGGTCATAGGCAAGGATCGCCGTCACAGGCGCGGTCCGGGTCTTTTCCACGTTGCCCGCCATCAGCGTCGGCAACAGCTTGTCTTTTTCCGGGCCGGCTGTAATGAAGATCACGCGGGCCGGCAGACAGTTGACGCTGGTCGGTCCCCACTGCATCGTTTCGTAAATTTTTTGCAGGATCGCATCATCCACAGGACGATCGAGCCAGGCGCTGTGAGTCCGTGCATTTTGAAAGAGTTGGTCGAGGGGGATCGTTTTCACAGATGAACTCCTTTGTTCAACGTTCACTCCCTCACTCTACGGTAAAGTCGGGTTTGAACAATAGATGGGTTAATCTGGAAAGATTGTCCATACAGGTGGACAATTGCAAATGTCGGATTCTATTCCGAAATAGTCCCATAGGAGGCCTTGAGAGCCACGGCACACTCATCCACAAAGACCCGAACCTTGGGCTGCTGATAACGCTGCGCTGGATATACGAGGCTCATGGGATTGGTTTCACCCTTCCAATCCGCCAGCACACGCACCAGGCGTCCACTGGCCAAAGCCTCATGCACGAGCATATTCGGAATAAGAGCGAGACCGAGTCCTTCCTCGGCCAGCGCCATCAGAGTCGGGAATTCATCGACGGACACGCGGCTTTCAATCGGTATGACAAAGGGTTTGCCGTTTTTAAAAAAGGTCCACTCGCTGCGCGCGGCAAAGCGGAGACAGTCATACTGCAAAAGATCGCGGGGATGCTTCAATCCACCGAGCCTCGCGGCATAGCCCGGAGCCGCCACCAGCAGCGATTCATTGCTGGCGACCCGCCGGGCGATCAGGCTGGAACTCTGCAAAGTTCCGCCGCGAATCGCCACATCCACGCCTTCACCGATGAGATCGACATAACGATTGGTCAGGAGCAGATCGACCTTGATGCCGGGATAGCGTTCCAAAAAGCCCTTCAAAAACTGCGCGAGAAACTTACCCATATTCACCGGACTCGTCACCACAAGGCGGCCCTGCGGCGTCGCCTGGCTGCGGGCCACGGCGTTTTCCGCGGCTTCAATGTCCGCCAGCGCCTGCGAACAGGCTCGAAAGAAGGCCTCGCCTTCTTCCGTCACGCTCAGCTTCCGCGTTGTGCGCTTCAGAAGGGTCACGCCCAGCCTTCTTTCCAAAGCCGCGACCTTGGCGCTCACCGTGGATTTGGGCGCCTCCAGGGCCCGAGCCGCGTGGGTGAAGCTCCCCGCTTGGACAACCTTCACAAAGACTGCTACATCACTCATATCCATAGCGGACCCTCCCCTCGCAAGGCTTTCAAGTTTATAATGGGGAAGCGGACGCTGCATTAAGAAAGACGCGAGGGTATTCAGCATGGCGCTCGGAAATCTCGACAAGCATCTGAGTGATTGGCAGAGCCAGGGTTTTCTGAGTCCTGAGCAGGCTGATCGTATTCGTCAGTATGAAGCCGATCGCGCGCCTCAATCGCGTCTGCTCACCGTTCTCACGATCCTGGCCGTGCTGTCCATTGGCCTCGGCATCATCAGTCTGATTGCCGCCAACTGGGATCAGATCCCGGCCTCGATCAAGCTTCTCAGCTATTTTTCGCTGATGCTGGCGCAGGTCTATGCCCTGCTGCGGTGGGATCCAAGACCCGGCGTCGTGCGCGAGGGCTTATATTTCCTGTATATCCTCTCCATTCTGGCTGGCATTGGACTCATCGCTCAGGTCTTTCATGTGCCGAGTGACGGCTGGCGCGGTCCCACGCTGTGGTCAGTCTTAAGCCTTGGGATCATGCTGCGAGCACGCACCGCACCCAGCGTTTTGCTCTGGTTCGGCGGCTTTAGCTGGGCCTGGCTCGGCTTTGTCTTTCAATCCTCGGCCCATGAGTTTCTGCGCCTGCAATGCTTTATGGCAAGCGTGGCCGTTCTTTGCATCATCGCCAGCTGGAAGGGTCGCTGGACACTGCCGGAACCGCAAAGGTCATTGACTTTGCATCTCGGTTCGCTCTTTGTCCTGGTCGTCGGCCCCTGGTGCCTGCTCGCCCGTTCTTCCCATGATGCCAGGACTGGTCTCGACTTCGCCGTGGCGCTGCTGCTGGCTGCTCTTTGGCTTTTTGTCCTGGCACGCCAGCTGAAAAAAACTCAGATGCTCGCCGCTGTGGTTGTCGCACTCGGATTTTTCGCCCGCTGGTGGATTGCGGATCTTGCCCAGCGCAATCTTTTGGAGCACTGGCCCAATTTCCTGGATACCGTGGTCTTCACCATCCAGCTGAGCGCGCTGGGCCTTCTCGCTCTTCACTGGGATCGCGGACGCATCTTCGATGGGCTGACCCTTTTGATGGCCGCCCGCATCTTCACTCTTTTCTTCACGCTCTTTGGAACCCTTTTTATGACCGGTGCCGGCCTTATCATATTCGGCATCATCGTCCTGGGCCTTCTGCGAGTCTGGTATCGTTACCATGATCGACTGCAATCGCGACTCAAGGGACTTTTGCAATGAAAATACGCGCGACGACTCTTCTGATTTTTATTCTGCCCGTACTTGTCCTGGGAGCATGGACCCTGCGCCTTCGCTGGCAGGGAACGAGCGGCGTCACCGTGCAAATGCCCGTGGAGGGTTTTGATCCGCGTGATCCGATCTCGGGGCATTACGTGACCTGGCGTCTGGCCATGGGTCTTCATGATCCCTGCCGCCCGGGTTCCCAAGGTCTCATCGATCGTCAGGAGGAACGCTGCCTTTGTTTTGATGCCAAGGCTCAGCCCGAGCCCAACTGGGCGGGATCCTGCACGGATAAACCGATGGACTGCAGTCTTTATCTCCAAGGCGTCTGCCAATGGTCAGGCTTCATGGTGGGCGTGGAACGCTTTTATATACCGGAAGCGGACAGTGCCTGGCTCAAAGTCGTGCCTCCCAAAAGTCGGGTCCGCCTGACACTCACAGGCTCCGGCAAAGCCATGGTGAAGGAGTTTTTACCGGAAGGCCAGGACTATAAGGTCTGGATCCAACGCAAAAAAGCTGAACAGCCAACCGCCCCCTGATGCCATGTTCCTGGACAGGCGGCCCTTCTTAAGGGCCTGTAACGATTGACCTATAAATTGGCCCGCATCTTGTAAGACATGGGTACCGAATTGGAGAGGAACGACTATGCGAAGACTTGTTGCCCTTCTTGCTCTTTTGCTTGTGGCCCAGCCGGCCTGCAAACGCCGCTCTATGAAAGAAATCAATGTGAGTGACGGCCTGCCGTCATCGTCGGATCTTTCCACCGAAACGGATCTTGATAAACTCAAACAGGAACGCAATGCATTGATCGCCAAGCTGGAAGCCCAGCAGGTGGAAGGCGCGCGCCTGATTGCTGAGCTGACCCTCGAACGCGATGAATTGAACGCGCAGAAAGCCTCGGTGGAATTGGATATCAGCCGGCTGCAAAAAGAACTGGACGCCTCGACCACACCCGAGGAAAGGGCCCAGATCCAAATGAAACTGGATGCAGCCAACAAAGAACGTGAGGACCTGAATGGCAAGCTGCAGATGAATGCCGATACCATCAAGGACCTTTTGAAAAAGATGGATGCCCTTTCTGCGGAAATCCGCAAGGCCAATGCCCAGATCTCGGACCTGAATCAACGCATCGAAGTTCTGGAAAAAGAACTGGCCATCGAGCGTTCGAAGGTCGAGACCATCAGCGTCTCGTCGCTGCCGAAAGCGGATGCTCCTGGGGCCACCAGCACGCCGTCACCCACACCGACCCCCACGGCAACACCAGCGGGAACGCCCGCGGCCAACACCGGCTCGGTCAGCAAGATCGCCTGGCAATTCTATCGCATGAATGCCGACAACACGCAAACCTGCTTTGAATTCGGCAGCACCATCAGCGGCGCCTCGCTCCTCGGACTGCCGTGCGTGACGCCACCGCCGGTTCGCCAGCAATTCAAAACGGAAAGCTTTGGCTCACGCTTTTTGCTGGTCGATCAAAGAACCCAGATGTGTGTACGCCTGGATTCAGCTGCGACCACGGCCGCTACAGCCCGCGTGTTGCTGGGCGCCTGCAAGCGCGGCGGTGACGTCGATGAGCTCTGGGAGTTCACGAGCGTCAACATCGAAACTGGAGAATTTCAGCTGAAAAGCGCGCGCACCGGAAGCTGTCTTCATATCGCCGACGATAAGAAGGTCGTCCAGGTGGCCTGTGGCCAGGCTGTGAATCTTCTGTCGGCTCCGTGAAGGCACGATCACGTTCCTGCTGCCATCCTGGGCACGATCTTGCTAAGATAGGTGGATGTCCCATACCTGAAATCCGCCTATTTTGGACAAGCCATGCTGAGTCTTTTCGAAACTTTGAGACTCCTTGCTCTCGCGTATATGATCCTGATCTCTGCGCCCGGCCACGCGGCCTCGCTCTGCAGCGGTCGGCACGATTTTCAAGGCAGCCAGAGCCTGGAGCTTGCGCCAGCGACTGATTGCACCTTTCAAACCAGCGAACCGCGGCTGGTGATCTTCATCAACTACACGCCCAAACACGAAAAGTCCTGGCTCCCGCAGATCGAATACGCGGTTAACGGGCAGACGGTCGACCTGCCGACTTATAAATTCTATTTTATTCAGCTGCAGGCCCAGGATCAGATGACTTTTCGCAATGTCGGCGACCGAAACGTCAATCTTTATTATTTCGCCGGGTCTTACTGGAGCCTTTGGATCTGGGCCTATTGCCTGATTGCCAGCACGCTGGGTGCCGCCATCGCGTTTGCTTACTACTTTTTATATAGGCGCATGGCCTATTTTCATCTGGCCTTCTTCTCCCTGACCACGGCTCTTTATAACATGCTGCATCCGACGGCCTTCACGCTCAATTACGTCTTCTTCTTTGTCATGGTGTCGAGTTACTTCAATATCGTTCTGGGTTTTCAGCGGCCGCAATGGAATCGGCGGATTCACTTCTTCACTCTAGGCTTCGCCGCGCTCTGGACTCTTTCTTTTTCAGCCTTTCCCTATGACATCAATATCAAGATCTCGATGATATCCAGCGTCACCGGCGTTCTTATCCTTTTGCTCTCGGCCTATAACCTTTGGAAGCGCCGGCGCATCATCATCTCAAGTTTCGCGCTGGCCAACACGCTCTTCATTTTCTACCTCGGCCTTGCCGAACGTCAGCACCTTTTTGCTGCGACCTTCTTTCAGTCGATCTTCATCTGCCTCATGACCTATCGGCTGCTCCAGACGGCCGTGGCCAATGAAAAGAAAGCTCTGGATGCCCAGGAAGCCATAGCCCTTAAAAATCAGGAGCTGGCGCAGATCAATGAATCCCTGGAATCCCGCGTCCTGGAGCAAACCGCCGATCTCAGAAAACAGACCGAGGATCTTGCCATCCTTGCGCAATCGTCGCAGCGGATTTTTGAGAACATCGAAGAGGGCATCATCTGCTTTACGAGTGATTTCAAGGTTGAAAAGGCTTCAAGCTGGGCCGAGCGCGAGCTGAATATCAAAGTCGGCGATGACCTTCTGCCCTTCTTCGCGCGCATCGTGGCCAATGATGATCATAAGGCGGCCATGCTCCAGGGCCTGAGCCTCAGCATGGGCGCGGATGTCCTTCAATGGGAGCTGAATCGGCCCCAGTATCTGCAAAGGGTACAGCTCGGCAAGCGAACGCTGCAGCTCGACTTTCATCCCATCATCCTCGATCAGAGCGTGCAAAGCGTGATCCTGACAGCGCAGGATAAAACGGAAGAGGTCCTGCATGAGGAGCAGGAGCAAAAGGCCGATGCCCGCTTTCTGCGACTGATCCAAAAAGCGCGGGCCCTTATGAATGGCGGCACAGTCAGCCGCATGTTCCTGCATGAGGCGCAAAGCCTGACGCGTAATCTGGAGCGTTTGCCGGAAGCGCCCCAGGCCGAGGCGCAGGTCCTGTTCCGCAATCTCCACACCATCAAAGGCGCCGCGCGTGCCGCCCAGTTCCACGATATCAGCACCCTGGCTCATCACCTGGAGAGCCTTTATCGGGAACGGCAGATGCCGCTGCTCGCGACCGGGATCGCGGCCCTCAAAACGGAAATCGAAGAGTACACCCTGGCTCTGCGTGAAGTCTTCGGCAGCAGCGCGGACAAGGAACCGGCCCGTCGTCTTCTGGACTGCGTGCAGGCCCTGAAGTTGAGCATGGAAGAGCAGCTCGCTGCGCACGGCATTCACCTGAAGAGCCTGAAGGTCTTCGACGCGCTGGGTGTCCTGCCTTCCGGGATCAGCGAATGTCTGGTGCATGCCTTCAGCAATATCTGTGATCACGGCTATATTTTGCCGCTCAAAAAAGGCGCGAGCCAGCATGATGTCCATCTGAGCGTCGCTGGCTTCTATGAAGCTGAGCGTGCCGTCATTGAAATCCGTGATAACGGTCAGGGTTTGAATTGGAATCGCATCCGTGAACTTTGCTTTCAGCAGCGTTTTGTTCCGGAACGCGGTCGTCCGGCCAGCGACGTGCTCTTCCTCGATGGTCTGACCACCACCGACATCGTCAGCGAAAGCTCGGGTCGTGGCGTGGGTCTCAGCTTTATTCGTCAGGTCATCGGGGGCTTTGCCGCGGGGCAGGCCACCATTCTGGATAATGATGAAGGACCCGGAACACTGCTTCGTATCGAGTGGGCGGAAAGCGGACAGAATCGGACCCAGCGTGCGCAGTGATCAGGCCACCGATCGCTCGATGATCTTCTGAACCTTGCTGAGGACATCCTGCACCGCGAAGGGCTTGGTGATATAGTCATCCATGCCGGCTTTGAGACAGTGCTCACGGTCGCCCATCATCGCATTGGCCGTCATGGCAATGATGGGAATATTCTGATAGGCAGCGCCGCTGCTTCGAATTCTTCGGGTCGCCTCGTAACCATCCATGATCGGCATTTCGCAGTCCATCAGGATAAGATGAAAGGATTGCTGGTTCAGCACATCCAGGGCTTCCTGCCCATTATTCACGACAGTCAGGTCATAGCCATATTTCTGAAGGCTTTTTTTGGCCACGATCTGATTGATCGCGTTGTCCTCGACGATCAGAATCCGCAGCTGATCCTGAATCACCTCCGGGCCTTGTGATCCTGCGGCTGGACTTTGAATCGCCAGCGGCAGATCGAGAGTGAACCAAAAGCGGGATCCTTGATCGACTTCGCTCTCGACTCCGATTTGACCCTTCATCATAAGGACGAGATGCTGCGAGATGGAAAGGCCAAGGCCGGTGCCGCCGAAGCGCCTTGTGGTCGAGGCATCCGCCTGGACAAAGGGTTGAAAGACTTTGTCCAGGGCATCTTTGGGAATGCCAATGCCCGTGTCCATGACTTCAAAGCGAATCTGCGCTCCTGCCGAATTTTTTGCCACAACACTCGTCTTCATCACCACCTGGCCCGCCGGGGTAAACTTGATGGCGTTGCTGACCAGATTCAAAAGGATCTGCCGAATGCGAGTGGGATCACCTTTCACATGCTCAGGCAGGTCAGCACTCATGATATTTTGGAGGGCAACGCCCTTTTTCCGCGCCGCGAATTCCAGGTTGGCCTCCACGGTCCTGAGCAGCGAGGGCAGATGAAAGGCCGTAATTTCCAGCTCCAAACGTCCTGCTTCGACCTTCGAGAGATCCAGGATGTCATTAACGATCACCAGAAGATTATCGGCTGAACTGGCAATGGCTTCGGCATAGACCTTCTGCTCCGTCTGCATCCGCGTATCCAGAAGAAGGCGCACCATGCCCAGGATACCGTTGATCGGAGTACGAATCTCGTGACTCATGTTGGCCAGAAACCTCGATTTCGCCAGCGTCGCAACTTCCGCCCGGCTCAAGGCGTCCTGAAGCTCCTTGTCCCGGCGCACCTTGTCACTGATATCCTCGACGATTCCGACGTAACCATGGATAGCAGTGGTCTCGTCGCGCAAGGCATGAATCGCAAGATCCACTGTGCGGCGTTCCTTGGCCTTCGTGATATAGGTCCACTGCTGGCGGTCCACGCCGCCAAGGTCCGCTTTTGCCACCAGCACAGCGATACCGGCCGCGATAGGCCGCCCCAGATCCTCACCCAAGGTCAGGGCCCGGAGCCGAAGTTCCTCGTCGTCATGCCACAGAAGAGCGGAGGCTTTTTCGATCACCTCGTCCGCGGCGTAGCCCAAAAGATTTTGGGCCGCCGGGTTGAAGGATTTCACAAGGCCATCACGATTCATCGAGATAATGCCGAGCTGGGAACCATCAACGATGGCGTGATTCCATCGCATCAGGCGCGCGCCCTCTTCATGCGCTTCCCTGGTCTTGAAATAAAGATACTGAAGCGTCGTTGTTAAGAAGGAGAAGAGAAGGCCGACCCAAAGTATGCTCAGCGGCATCGAGCTGTGCGTGTTGTTGATCAGCTCCGGGCCGGGCTCCAGGGTAAATTCCCAGGACGTGCCATCGAACTCAAGAGGACGAGTGATGCGCCAGAAGCTGGCATCAAAGTCATGAGTCTGGCGATCTTCGAAAATCACCCTGCCCTTTTCGTGAATGGTCAGCGAATAGCCCTCCCAACGCAGGTGGTGACGGATGAATTCCTCGTAACGAACGGCCATGTAGACAAGGCCCAATTCCATGCCTCGGTTCTGCAGCGGCACCAGCAGGAGAAAGCCCAGGCCACCCTGTTTGAGGCTGACGGCGCGTGTGAGAGCTGCGTTCTGCGAGAGCCGCGCCATGCGAATCGCATAGTCCCGCAGGGGTTCGGAATTGAGCTGAAAGCCTTCGGCAGCATCGTTTGTGGCCTTGGGTTCGATCCAACGGATCACCGTCTGGGCATCCGCATAGCCAACGCCCGTGATGCCGACCATGTGATTGAAATAGCCAAGGGCATCCGCGCGCCACAGATACTCCGGCGTGCTGCCGGCGACGACCCAACGTTGGGCCATGCGCATAAGACTTTTGCTGAAGCCCTGCAGTTCGGCCTGGACAAGGTCCTGCATGGCCTGCACTTTCATGGCCGTCTGATTTTTCAGCTGAATTTTTTCCACATACACGGCGGCCTGCCAGCCAAAGAGCGTCAGAAGCAGGGAACTCGAAAGCACCAGAATGGTCGTGACGAGGCGCACATGCTTTGGGACGGTCAGCTGCTTCAGAGTCATAACGATAAGGCTGAGGCCGATCAAAGCGAAGAGAAACGACGAGAGCGGGGCCATCGAGGTGAAGGCATGCCAGCCGATGGCCTGTTTCAGATCCAAGGCGTAAGCCAACACATTGACGAGGCTTATGGCAAAAAGAAAGGAGATGCAGCCGAGCGCAAGCAGAACACGGGTCAAACGCCCGCGTGCATTCATCATCAGAACCGTTCCTGAATTCACGAGAAGAATGCCGACCGCCGTTCCTTCCGAAAGCAGGTTTCTGCCAGCCAGCAGCGAATAAAGCGGCAAGACGCAGCCAAGCAGGGCCAAGGCCCAGGAGAAAGTCCAGATCTTACGCTGGACGCTCAGCAAGAGGCAGCCGATCAGAATGAAATGCCAGGCGCAGATCACCCGCTGCATATCCTTGATGAGGCCTGTGATGACCAGAGTGGACACGATCATGACCACGACCGGCACAAGGCGTGGAAAAGCTGAAAGCGAAGTTTTGAGAGTATGGAGAGCCGGCTTCAGCATGCAAGATCCTACATGAATTCAGCAGGATTGTCGGCTGAAGCGGGAGAGGATCGAAGGCGGGGGTTTTTACAAGTTGGTAAAAATCGGATCCTGCCTGGGAAGGCAGGATCCCATACAATGTCTTAGCTTTTCAGCTTCAGGACGTTGATGGCCGTCTGCAGCTGGACATCAGCCTGAACCCTTTGCTCGATATTACGCTGCGATTGCAGCTTGGCGGCTTCGTCTTCATTGAATTCGACCACGATATCCGGCTGAAGACCCTTGCCTGCGAGGTCTGTTCCGTCAGGAAGCAGAAAGGTGGCCGTCGTGTATTTGATAGCATACTTGTTCGGGAGTTCGTCCACGCTCTGCGCACTCCACTTGCCATAGGTATGCGTGCCGACCGTCGTGGCCCCGGCGCTCATTTTCAAGGCACCCGCCATGATTTCCGCGCCTGATTTGGTGTGACCGTTGATCAGGACGACCAAGGGAACGCCGGCCAGGATGGGTTCGCCCTTGCTGATCAGGTCCTCCTGGATGGGACCGCGTTTGATAGCCTTGACGATCACTTTATTTTTCGGAATGAAGTGCTCGATGCTTTCCGTGGTCTTCTCAAAAGCCCCACCCTGATTGCCGCGCAGGTCCACGATCAGGCCCTTGATACCCTTGCTTTTCAATTCCGTCAGCTTCTTCTTCAGAAGATCCGGCGTGGCGTCGGTGAAGTTTCGGATGAAGAGGACGGCAATGTCCTGGTTCACCATCTGGGTGGTGACCGAATCCCAGACCAATCCCTGACGCTTGATTTTAAGGTTTTTGATGCTGTCTTCGTGCAGCACGGTCAGCTTCACTTCGCTGCCGTCCTTGCCGCGGATCGCATAGACGAGGTCGCGCAGCTGCTTGCCTTTGAAGCTCTGCCCATCAATCCGCAGAATCTGATCGCCGCGCTTGATGCCGGCTTTTTCCGCAGGCGTACCAGGGATGACGCCCATGACGTCCGCGTAGCCGTTGCTTTCATTGAAGCCCACTTCGATGCCGATGCCGACGATGCGGCCCTGCATATCACCGATGAGTTCCCTGTATTCCGTCGGCGTCATGAGTTTATTCCACAACGTCATCGACGGGTCCATATTGCTGAGCATCCCTTCGACGGCGGCCCGGTACAGATCCTCTTCGGTCACGCCCTTGTTCACATAATTTTTCAAAAGGGTCTGCTTGACCGCTTCAAAGGTGGCGGCACCGTTGCTGAAGGGTTCTTCAGGCTTATTGCGCCAGCTGGCGAAGTCCGCGTCCTCTTTCTTCGCAAGCGCCAGCATGCTGCCGGATGCGAGCGCAAGAGTCGCGACGCCCATGAGGATGTGTTTGCGGGTCGGTATCATGGTTTGCCCTTTCCAATTCCACTTCAGATGATATTGATGTGCCCCGGATTTTCACCACCTGAATCCACAGCTTCATTCAGACTGCGAACCATTTCCGTCTCGGGGGCTTGTTCGTGAACGGGTTTATGCATCAGCTTGCTGAACTGGCCTGAAAACATGACGATCAGCATGGCGGCGGCCGCCACCAGCCCGCCGACGATGAAGGAACGAGGATGCTTCTGCACCGTGCCATAGGCAAAGGCGAGGAAATCGCGATGAATCCGCTCCTTCACCTGGCTTGAGGGTTTCAGTATCACATCATGGGCGGATTCGACATCACGCTTCAGAAGGAAGAATTCTTCGAGGCAGGACGAGCAGCCCAGAAGGTGCGCTTCCACCTCGGATCGCGCCTGACGATCCATATTTCCAAATTGGAAATCGATCAGACTTTCCTGGTTCACTTTGCAATCCATTTGCCCATTTCCTTTCTTAGCTGCGTCACCATCAGGTGAACCCGGGATTTCACCGTCCCCAGAGGAATCCCGAGGATATCGGACATCTCTTCATAGCTGCGGCCTTCGCGCCTGAGCACATAGACCTGCCGCAGAGTTTCACTCAGGCCCGCGGCGGCCTTCTGCATCTCTTCCAGATCCTCAGGATCCGGCCATGTTTCAAGGTTTCTTGCGGCCCCATCGTAGTCTGTGACCAAAGCGAGGGCCCGCCCTTCCCTTTTTTTACTGCGCACCCGATTCAGGGAAAGATTCAGCGCGACCTTGAACAGCCAGCCGGCAAACCCGCCCTTGGAGAATTCCAGGTCGGAGCCTTTAAAAATGGCGAGCATGGCCTCATGAAAAACTTCCTCGGCATCCTGGCGACTTTGCAGGCGGCGATAAATAAAACCGAAGATCGGTCCTTCGTAGCGTTCATACAGCGTCTCGAAGGCAACCTGCGAGCCCCTGCGCACTTCGAGATAGAGCTGCTCATCGGATTCCATGCCAACCCTTTCCTAAACCTCTATGGGAGAAACACCCGAGAGGGACCAATGTTCACTGGTTCATAAAAAATTTTAGGCAGGGGCTTATTATCCAGCAAAATTAGGAACCTGGCAAAGAAAACTGTCAGTCATAGTTACGGCGGATACGCACAGGGCTTTTTTTCAGCCGCCGCTGGACCCTGTAGGACGAGACCAAACCCGCCACGTAATCCGTGAGCAGAATCATGGCATAAAGACCAAAAATTTGGAGCACAAAGGCCAGCAGAACGTAATTCATGGGTTTCTCCTGAGCGAGTGAGGACTCCGTGAGCTGTATGTTCGGCCTCACGTACCTTCTAAAAGGAGAAACACCACAGCCCGCGGTTTGTTCAGAGCTGCGCGCATTTTTTTTAAGGGAAGGATTCCGGCATGATATCGAAGACGATGAGAGCTTTCTGCTCTTTGGTAAGTTTTTGCAGGGATCGAAGAAAGCCGCTGACGCGGTCATACCAATCATCTGCCGTTTCCTGATGAAAGCCGGCGATCACGTAAGGCTGCCCGCGCTTCCATGCATCCTGCACGACCTTGAGCGTGGCTTCTGCCGTCATGTAATCGGCAAGAGCGGCATTGTTCGGAACTTGCCATAAAAGACCTTCTGCGGTCTTCACGCGATAAGGCTGCGACTGCGGTGTGATGTCCGCCCAGTAGGATCGCAGCCAGCTTAAGAGTTCCGTGCCGCGGAGTTCCGATGCCAGGAAAGGCACGGGCACAGCCGAACTATCCGTTCGAAAACCTTCAGCCGCCAGCGCTTCCAAAAGATCCGGACTTGTGACCCAGCCACCCGCACGAAAATGCTGGAGGCCTGGGAAACCCTGTTCTTTCAGCAGAACGCGCGATGTCTTGAGCACCTTGCGCAGCTCATCATAAGTATAAGCATTGATCGGAATCTCCCAGCCGCAATCCAGCCGGCAGTCCTGCACACTCTCCGGACGACCGCCGCGAGCCCAGCTCGGTTTGGTGCGATGCGTGACACCCGCTGCCTCGAACAGACTCTTCCAGCCGTGAATATGAACGCCGAACTGATCCTTCTTCCGCACAACGGATTGGATCTGTGCCCGAACCGCTGCGCGATCGACACCAGGTTTTGTGAAGTAAGCTGCGTTCATATAATGAAGCAGAGGCACATCCGGGAACTCGCGACGCAGACGCGCCATGGCCTCCAGATTCTCGGGGCGCAGGTCATCCCCTTCCCAGTCCACCGTCATGATAATGCGCAGGGGCTCGGCCGCCTGCAGCCAGGACGTGGGCATCCACAAAAGCAGGAGGAGCAGACAACGCATCCAGGTATTCTGTTTCACAGGGATTGAGTGACCTTCATAAGGCGGTCTTCGAGGGCGCCGATGCACTGTGTAAGAGTGGTATAGACTTCCCAGCGCAGAGCATATTCGGACTGCATAATACTATCATAGGTCGCATAACCAGGCAGAAGGCAGCTGACATCATAGAAGCGCTGGTTAATCTGGGCCTTGAACCCCTGGCTTTCCTTCCAATCCAGACGTACAGGATATTGCTGACTCATGCGGAAGAAGATCTGCGTCTCATTCTTCTCGGGCTTCAGTACAACCTGTTGAAAACGGAAGTCAAAGGCCCCTTCACACCAGCTGTCTCCGCAGATGTCATCAATGGCCTTCATGATGCGATCAGCGTCAGAAGCGGCGGCAGTAGCGCCCTGGGCTCCAGCGAGGGTCAGAAACATTATAAAGATTTTCGTATAAAGATATCGCTTTTTCATATATCACCTCGAACAGAAGAGCGTAAATTCACCGGTTTCAAGCCGGGTCGAACATTCACGAATAGCACGAAGCTCTGCCCGACACAACCTGCCTGCATTCGAAGTCTTCACGAAAATACCTGGCCGTCTTTATTCACTCCTCACACAATCAGGCTATGCTCCCAGCACAAGCATAAAAATCGACGGGGGAATGCAGGCGATGCGAAGAGTCGTGATCACGGGTCTTGGAGTGGTTGCACCCAATGGCAATGCTGCCCAGGCGGCCTGGACAGCAACAGTGGAGGGATGTTCCGGCATTGACAGGATTTCTCTCTTCGATCCCACGCCTCACCGCGTGCAGATCGCCGGTGAAATCAAGAATCTTCAAGTCAATCACTGCCTGAGTGAGGCCGAGGACCTCAGTCTTACCCGCTTCGTTCGATTTGCAGCAGTCGCTGCGCACGAGGCGCTGCATGACAGCGGACTGGCATCCATCAGCAATCCCGAGCGTTATGGTTGCATCATTGGTGTCGGCATGGGATCGGTGAATGATATCGCGCAGCAATCCTTTGTCGGTGCTGACGGCCTTCCGACACTGCCCGAGAATTTCCTGCCCTTTGCCCTGCAGAATATGGCCGCGGGTTACGTCGCTGATCGTTACGGCTGGCGGGGGCCCTGTTACTGCAAGACCACCGCCTGCGCGAGTGGCACGCATGCGATCGGCGAGGCCTTTCGTCTGATTCGCGAGGGGTCTGTGGATGCGATGCTGGCGGGCGGAGCGGAAGGCGGCATCACGCCCCTCGGCATTGCATCCTTCGCAGCGCTGCGCGCCCTCAGCATGAGCAATCAGAATCCCAAGGAAGCGTCGCGACCCTTTGATCGCGATCGGGATGGTTTTGTGATGGGAGAAGGCGCAGGCATGCTCGTTCTGGAAGATTATGAACACGCGCGACGTCGCGGCGCCCGAATTTATGCGGAGCTGGCCGGATATGGTTTAAGCGGCGATGGATTTCATATCACCTCGCCTCAAGAGCGAGGCGCAGGCGGACGGCGCTGCATGCAGATGGCTCTTCAGAGCGGACGCATCCCGACTGATGAAGTCGACTATATCAATGCCCATGGAACGTCCACGCGCATGAATGATCAGTACGAAAGCGAGGCCATCCTTGATCTTTTCGGAGAGCATGCGCAGCGTCTTTCCGTTTCCTCCACCAAAGGCGTGACCGGGCACTGCATGGGTGCGGCAGGTGCGATTGAAGCGGTCTTTACGACTCTTGCCGTTCATCAGCAGCTGATCCCGCCGACGATCAATTACAATGAGCCCGATCCGCTCTGTCCCCTGGATTATACGCCCAATACGGCCAGACGGAAAAGAGTGCGGGTGGCCCTGTCCAATTCCTTTGGCTTTGGCGGGACCAATGCTTCGATTGCGATTCGGCAGATTTCCTAGCGAGATTCGAGCAGCATTTTGGTCGTTTTATAGTCGAGTCGATGCCCACCGGGGAAGGTCTCAAAGCGGAAACCGGGAAGGGCCTTCCGTAAAAGACCGGCCAGCTGGCTGGCCTTTTTCAAGGTGATATCCTGCCGTCCAATCATCAGAAAAAAACGCGACGCGGGATTGGGCTGATCGCTTTTGGGATCCCAAATCCCCGCGCTGCCCGTGGCCAGGATGCGCGTGAGCTGGGGATCCTGATGCGCCTTATAAAGTTTAAAGGCATAGTAGCCGCCGTTGGAAAAACCCAGCAGGTCATAGCGGGGATTTCCGCTCCAGCAGCTTTTGGCTTTTTCGCGCAGTTCATCGAAGGTTTTCAGCACTTCATTTCTATCGGCAGCCGGCCAGCAGACTTTTCCCGTGGAACACAAGGAGCCGCGCGGCATGGCGATGCGCAGGGAAAGTTCCCGGGCCAGCTGCTCCAGGACCTTGCGGTTTTCGCCTTCCTCGGCCGTGTCCTCGCCGGGTGGCGTCAGGCCATGCAGATAAATCAGATGACCCTTGGCCTGGGTGGGACCAAGGCATTCGATGGCAGGGACGTTCGCATATGCGGCCCCTGCGCCCATCCAAAGACTGAAGATACTGGCAAAAAAACGTCCCATGCCGGCCTTTAAAAATTGATACTGAGTCCCACGCCGGCCGTAAAATACGTTTTTTCGGTCGGCATCAGAGCCAAAGCGTTTTGCAGTTCGTCAGGAAGGTCCACGGTCGCGCCATATTCCTTCAGGTTTTCAGGGATCTTCAGACAGAGTTCGCCGTATTCCCCAAAACAGCGCTGGGCCCAGGCCTCGAAGGTCGCATAGTTCGCCACCAGCCAGGTCCCGGTCAGGCGGGCGATCGAGGTTTTATCACTCAGGTTGCCAAGCCCTGTGAGATAAAACGAGGTCTTGTTCCAATCTCCCGGATTGGGCAGTCGCACATAGCCGCTCACATAGCGGCGACCTGAATAAAGGTAAGGCGATTCCCTGAGGAAGAAGGAATACAGTTCGGGAAAACGCTCTTCATAACCCAGTTCATTATAGAAGTATTCCGCACCGAAATAAATGCTGTCATCATCACTGTACTTCACTGCATAGCGAATGCCCGAGGCAACCTGCTTGAAAGTCTTATCCTCGTCCTGATAAGGGGTCGGCAGAACGATCTGCTCGTCTTCAAGAACGCCATCCCGGAAGAACGTTCGCTTCTGCCTTTTGGTCAATGCCGCCTCGACATTCACATCAATCGGCCCCAAAGCGCTGGAAACATCGACTCCAAGTCGCTGCGGAGCATTACGGCGAGCCTGCGCGGTCAAAGCCAGCTCCCCGGTGCCGAGGAAGGCAAATTCCCCACGCAGCGCGAGGCCCAGATCATCGTTCCGTTCGGCGTCATCGAACTGAACGACCGCATAATAATTGAAACCCATTTTTTCATTCGGGATATGAATCTTCAGAAGATTCTGACCCAGGCGGCGATCGAAAAGATCGAAGGGATCTTTGACCTCACGCGCCGTGAAGTCGGTGGGATTCCAGATCTGCCCGCTGCCCCACTTCAGATGCTGCTTGCCATAGGTTACGAATACCGACCGCGCCAGATCCCATTTGAACCAGAGTTCGTCAATATCCTGCCTCAGGGTGGTCACGCGCGTGGTTTCCCCGGTGCTCGTGTTCGGGATGACGGTCTCCTGCTCCGAGAGCCGCGTGCGCAGAAAAACCCTTATTTCCTCGCTCGGTCTTGTGTCGAAGTAAATATCAGCGGTCTTGCTCGGCGTGAACGAGCCCTCCTGAAAGGTCTGTCGCTCCGCCTGGGAACTGGTGGAACGAACTTCGAGGCGCCCACCGATCTGCATCGTATCCATCAAGGCCTTGGCCTGACGGTCCAGGGTGCTCGGAGGCGGCGTCCCCGCGTCCTTCTTCTCGTCCGTCGGGGCTTGGGTCGGCTTCGCCCCCTCACCGAAAATATCCTCATCGCGCTGATCCTGAGCATGGACCAGCTCAGGCAGAAGTCCAGCGGCCAGCACGAGTACAAGCTTTTTCATGTCACTCCCCGTGGGTTAGCGGCTCTGCGATTCCAGCCAGGCTTTGGTAAACATGTTCGCATCCAAAGGATCGAGCTTCACATCCCGCAGCACCACGGTCGTGCTGTTGCCCTTCTCGACTTCGTCAAAGACGCGGATTTCCTTGGGCACGTATACATCCGAGCCCTTCGATTTACTGAACATCTTATCCCAGCCGGGATAATAGGTCGTACGCAGAAGCTTGCCGGAGAGCGCCGATTCCTGGCGTTTCAGGATATTTTTGGAATCCTGATCGATCCAAAGCTCCACGATGGGACTCGCGACGTCCACTCCGGGTTTGGCGGTCAGCTTCACGCGATGCACTCCGAATTTCCCGAGCTTTTCATCCCCGATGAATTTGGCTTCGTATTCGATGGAAAGCCGCGATTCATCAAAGTCATCCCGGCGACTGTTGGTGCCGGCGATGCTGGCCCTTTCGGTCTGTCTTTCCCACTTGCCGAGAGCGGGCTCGTAAAGAAAGAGGTTTTTTTCCACCCGCAGATAACCCTTGCCGGCTTCGGCCTTGGGCTTGGTGAAGAGTATCATCCATTTGTCGTCGGCATCACGGCGATAGACGCGGGCTTCGAAGGCCTTGGTGCTGCCGTCCTTTTCCTTCTGATCGATAAAGACGACCGAGGCGTAATCCCCCGTGGCCCGCTGCCGCTCATCCACCAGCTTGATAAGGTCCTTGGTTTGGGCTTCATCAAGAGCCAGGGCCTTGCCCGAGAGAAGGGATACCGAAAGGGTCACTCCCAGAATTGCCGTACCTTTGCGCAACATAATCTTTCCTTTCCTGAATCATTTGCCCTGCATCAAAGCTTCCACCGGACGCAGCCGGGCCGCTTTGTAAGCAGGATAGAGAGCAGCCAGACCCGTGATCGCGGCGAAGAGGATCAGAGTGCTGATGATCTGGCCAGGGTGCAGACTGAATTTCAAAGTATTGGTCATCATGAAAAGACGGATGCCATCGTTGGTGATGGGAATATTCAGGCTGTTGATCACAAGGATCACAAGGCTGCCGAATAGAATGCCCAGCCCTGAGGCCAGAAGGCCCAGCATCAAGGCTTCGAACACGAACATCTGAAGGATGAAGCCACGCTGGGCACCGATGGCCCGCATGGTTCCGATCTCTTTGGTGCGTTCGCGAACGCTCATCCACATCGAATTCATGATGCCGCCGATGATGATGACGGCGAGCAGGGTGATGACGATCGCGGAAATGTAATTCAAGGCGTCCGTAATCCAAAGGACGAAGGAAATCTCGTCGCTCCAGATGGTCAGATCGAGCTTCTGTCCGAGCCAGTCCTCGCCTGCAACCTTTTCAAATTTCATGAAGAAGGGATTGGGATCGTGATCCATCACCTCATAGCCATTTTCTTTGAAGGCTTTGCGCAGGCGCTCCATGACTTCATTGGCCTTGTCGGCCTCCTTCAAATAAACCATGACCACGCCCGTGGTCTCGGGGCCCACATCGTAGAGATCAAGCACGACCTGGCGCTGGGTGAAGATCGACCAGTTGCTCATAAAGCCGACGTCCGAAGCGATGGCGGCGACCTGCAGATCCACGGTATTGTCCTGCCCGCCGGAAGCCTCTGTCACGAGGGTCAGGGTATCACCGACCCGCAGCTCCAGCTTCTTCGCCTGGCTGGCAAAGATCAACGCGGTGTTGGGTTTTTGCATGTCTTCAAAACTGCCGAAGGTCTGATCGCTGCCGTCCTTTTTGTATTCGCTTTCCTTGGCCAGGCGCAGGCTTTTGAAAAAGCGTCCTTCCTCGTCATAATTGATGCCGTTCACGCCGGCATTGATCGACGACGCAGGACTGATGACGCGTCCCCAGCCGCGATGCCGGTCGATGATCCCTTCTGCTTCAGGTACGGTTTTGGCCACGATTCCTCGGAGCTTCGTGCGTTCCGCGAGGATGGGGGACGAGGCTTTTTTCCGTATTTTGAAAAAGCCGCCAACGTTCACATGACCAGCGGACAGCGTGGTGGCCGATTCAATCATGCGCTCGCTGATGGAACTCGACACAGCGCGCAGGAAAAGAAAGAGCGTCGCAACGATCGCCACCGCCAGGCCCAGGAGTATGGTCCGGCGTTTGGCCTGCAGAAGGTTGCGAAAGGCAATATTGAGCATGGTGAGCATATCTCATTCCTTCTCTTGCATGGCTTCGGCCGGTTGAACCCGCGCGGCCAGTCGCGCCGCATAGATCGACGAGAGCGTGGCGACCAGCGTAATGACAAAGGGCGTGGCTATGATGATGTCCCAGCGAATATTGGGATAAAGCCGCGGACCGGAAAACAGGAAGGACACGACATCATTCACCGCCGGGATGCCGACTTTGGAGAGGAGCACGAGGACCACAGCCCCGAGGATCGCCCCGAGTATGGAGCCGATCAAACCCGTCACGCAGGTTTCACCCAGGAAAAGACCCACAACGAAAGACTTCTGGGCCCCGATGGCCCGCATCGTTCCAATTTCCCGAATGCGGTTCAGAGTTCCGACGATGATGGAGTTGTTGATGATCACCAGGGTCACAAGACCGATGACGCCAAGGGCCAGGACCAGGACGAGCCGCATGATGTTCACCATCTGCCCGACAATGCCCGATGCCTGCTGCCAATCCACGACGCGCACGCCCAGGCCTTTGTCTTTAAAAGCCTGGATGAGTTCCTCCTGGGTCTGCGCGAGGCGGCTGGGATCCTTCAGCTTGATGGCCGCATTCAAAGCAAGGCCGCGGGTGACTTCATCCAGATCGAAGCGATCGGGAATCGTCGGCTTGATGTTGATCACCGCCTCGACAGGACCCGGCTTCGCTTCGAGTGAACGCGTTTCGATCTGCGCCTGGCTCGCTTCACCGAACAGCGCATCCTCGGCGTTGCTCGCTTCGATGTCCTTGATGCCGACCTGCGCGCGCATCTCGGCCAGCTCCTTCTGGGAGGCTTCCGTCATCTTTCCGTAAAGCTCGCGGAAGCTCACAAGGTCGATGATACTGGTCTGACCGGCAAGGTCGGAATCTTCCAGTCCGGCGAAGGAATAGACGCCGTAGACTTTCAGCGGCAGGCTCTTGACGTAACCGCTGCGCGTATACGCCCGCAGCGTGATCGTTTCTCCTGGAGAAATCTCGTAGAGTTTGATCAGCGGGGCTATGTTTTTATAGAACCATTCGTGCCGCGCGCGGAAGTTCTCGTCATTGACCGTCAGGAATTCCTTCAGCTGACTGGTCAGATGCGTGATCAAATCCTGATCGGGCTTCGCCCCATTGATGCCAAAATCCGTGAGCTTTTTGGAAAGATCGCTGGCCTGATCCCGACTGAGCGAACTGATGATCGCACTGTACTGACGGGCAAGGTCAGCCGCATTGCGTTCATTCTCGGCATCGCCCTTGATCTTGATATTGGTGGCGACCAGGCGCTTGTTCAGCCGATCGAAGAGTCGGGCCACGATCACCTTCAGAAAGTTTTCGCGCGCACGATGGGCCAGAAGGATCCCGCGCTGTCCAGGCGGCAGATCCTGGCCTTCGATCACATGGAACTTCGAGAAATTTTTCTGATAGATGCTGATGTCGGTTCCAATATAGCCAAGATAGATGGGAGTTTTTTCGCCCGAGAGCGGCGCGATTTTGGTTTCCAGAAATTGCAGCTTCGCTTCGTCGACCGTTTTCAGATCGTCCAGGAATCCAGGCGCCTCGGCCTTGGCGATATCGGCCTCTCTTTGCTCGATGATCGCGACATCCGCCGCGAGCTTTTTCTGTTCCGCCGCTTCCTTCTTCAGCTGCTCCAGCTGAAACCGCACGGCATCGATCCGGGTTTGAATGGCCACCGGATCCTGGTTTTTCAAAGCCTCGCGCAGAAGGTCGAGACTTTCATCCATCTCGTTGCCGCGACCGAGCAGCGACATATCCAGACCCATCGGAACAAAGGCCTGGACATTC
This sequence comes from Oligoflexus sp., assembly GCF_035712445.1. Classification (NCBI taxonomy): domain Bacteria; kingdom Pseudomonadati; phylum Bdellovibrionota; class Oligoflexia; order Oligoflexales; family Oligoflexaceae; genus Oligoflexus; species Oligoflexus sp. Next base: position 39,726 of record NZ_DASTAT010000111.1, read on the forward strand.
GGGTTGGCCATGGCCACCTCGCGATAGGGCACGATATCCGGCAATTCACCGATATCAGAACGCCCCATGAACCCGCCCCCGAACAGAGCCAGATCATCCTTCGCTTTATCCGAATAAATCTGCAGATGACCGGCGATACTGCCGATGATACTTTCCCGCATCGACCCTTCCACGTCCCTCAGGAGCGAAAAGCCAATCACGCCGAGAAAAGTTCCGAGGCACAAAAGGGTTCCGATCACCAGGGTTTTGACGCGATAGAGCCAAAGATTGCGAAACGCCACTTTCATGATCAACGTGATCATTTCCAAAAGTCTCATGTCCAGAGCCTCCTTCCTTCGGTTTCAGGACTCGACGACTTCCCCGTCCTTGAGCCGAACGATGCGGCTGGCATGCTTCATGACCTGCGGATCGTGGGTGGAAAAGATAAAGGTGGTCTTGTGGGTTTTATTGATGTCTTTCATGAGGTTGATGATTTTTTCGCCGGTGGCTGAATCGAGGTTGGCCGTGGGTTCATCGGCAAGGACGATGCGGGGGTTGGTCACCAGGGCCCGGGCGATGGCGACCCTTTGTCTTTGACCGCCGGACAGTTCATTGGATTTCTGCCGCGCCTGGTCTTTGAGTCCCACCTCTTCGATCAGCTCCCCGATGATGCGGGCTCTGTCCTTGGGTGTGAAGCCACCATGAATGAGCAGAGGAAATTCAATATTCTGATAAACCGTGAGCACGGGAATCAGGTTGAAACTCTGAAAGATGAAACCGAGCTTTTCCAATCGCAGACGGGTCAGGTCCTTGTCGGAGAGTTTGGAGATCGGCTGGTTTTCGATGTAGACCTCGCCCGAGGTGGGCGTATCCATGCAACCGATGAGGTTGAGCATCGTGGACTTGCCGCAGCCTGAGGGCCCGGCAATGGTCGTGAACTCACCCTCTTCAATATTCAACTTGATATTCTTGAGGGCGCGGACTTCGGTCTTGCCGAGGGGATAGACTTTCGAAACTGATTCGATACGAATGGCTTGCGTCATGGCTGGCTCATTTCCTCCAGAGAATTCCGGGCGGATCACATCGCAACATGGTGGCGCAAGCCAGTGAAATTGGCAAGGATTATCTGGGGGTGAGGACGACTTATCAGCGAGGAGGACGTCTCAGTCTCGCATGAGAATACGAATGCCTTCAAGTTCAGGCGGTGTGGCATCGGGGCTGATGAAGAGCCAACGCAGAAGCTGCAGGTAGAAACCAAAAAGAGGTAAACGATCCGCCACTTCCTGGCGAACGCGCTCACGCTTTTCTTTGAACGCGGCATGGCTTTCACTGGTCAGGAGTTCCTGTTCCCGCAGGTAGACATCGAGCGTCTGGACCTGGATCTCGAAGGTTTTATTCCACCAGGAATACACGGCCTTGATGGCTTGCCATCCGCTCTGCTTTTGCTGGGTTTCGCCGACGTGGTTTTTCACCTCGATGCGCTGCAGTCTTTGGGTTGCAGGCTCATGAGCGACACCATGGAGCGCGAGCGTCTCACTATTCCAACTGACCGATTCCATGGCATTCAGCACGGCATGGATACATTCAAGGTCATCGACGACGATTTTGATGCCGAAGATATCCTTGATGAAATAACTCAGCTCACGCAGCTTCTTATCCTGGTTGACGAGCTTGTCCAATTCAAAAATTTCATCGACGACCTTGGACCAGATCTGCTCCTCGGCCTTAATCCGGGAGATCATCTTATTGATGCCAAAGGGATTGCGGCACAGCGGCTGATACTCGACGAAGTTGGCGATCAGCTTCGGCCGTTCCCAACCCAGCGGTCCCGCATAGCGCAGTTTTTCCAAAAGCCAGTTGCCGAGGTCGAGGTCGGTTCGCCCATAGACTTCGGATTTCTGGATATCCTGGATCAGCTTCAGCCTTTGCTGAGTGCCGGGCAGCTGGGCAATCACCACGCTCTTCATCTGCACGTCTGCGGCCAAAAGATTATCGCAGAGAAGTCCGCAAAGGCGATGCAATTTTTCTTCACCTTTGCAGATCATGCGATTATACGCGCGCCGCACGTCGTCCAGCTGGCTGCGGGAAACCACAAGTTCCTGACCGCCGAGTCCCTCGCGCAGGAAGCGATTTTTCTTGTCCTTCAGATAGCAGACGAACTCATTCAGCACCGGCTCCTGGGTGACAAGCCAGAGCGTGGAATCCGGATAGTGATGCACATCATCATGGAAAGAAATATCCAAAACACCAATCCCGGTCGGCTGTGAGTTCAGTTGAGATCCAAACATTTGCTTACATCGTCACTCCGTCCCATGCAATAGCCAAAGGCCAGGGACGGCTGGCTCGGAGCGGAGCATTCATGAAAACTACGTCCACTTGCCATGCAAAGGCCATAGCCGATCGTGGCATTCTGCACGTAGTTGCAATCAGTGACATCCCGCCCCGAGGCCATGCAAAGGCCGAAGCCCACGCTGGCAACTTTTGGCAGATCACATTCCACCTGCGGCCGCCCTCCCAAAATACACAGCGACCAGCCTACGCTGGGGTTGGTTTTTTTCTGGCAGATGGCACTGTATGTGCCTCCATGCATGCAGACGGCGCGGGCGAATTTCGGGTGATCGTTCTTCTGCAGCGAAAGGACGAAACCTGCAGGCGGCAGCTGCCCCTGCTTGAGGTCCATGATCCTTTGCATAAAAGGCGAGCTCGCGTATTGAGCCAGAAGACTCGTGGGCTTCATCAGCATCAAAAGGATCCAAAACATTTTCGCGTTCATCATGGTCCACCTCGGCGTTTAACTCAGCGAAACAGCTGGGAGCAATTCTTACCAAGCAATCCCAATGCCACATTTAACATATTGAATTCATTAAAATTTGCGGCTCGCCCTTGTTTACTTTTTGGGCAGATCTGTCAAGCCGGGAAGCACTGCGTTATGGTTATAGAAGGGAATTTTCACGGAGAGACCATGCACGAGGAAGCGCAGCGCAGTCGGCGTTATTGGAAAATCCTGGCGACCACCCTGCATAAGGAAGGGCGTTATGCGGAAGCTCTCCGCATCTATCGGCAGGCCATACTTTTAAATCCTGATGATGCCGATCTCTGCTATAACCTTGGCAATCTTCTGCGCACGATCGGGCAGCATGAAAAGGCCATCGGCGTCTATGAGCATGCCTACCGATTGAATCCGAAGGATCCCGACATCCTCGTGAACCTCGCGCCCCTTTATCGTTCGACTCAAAAGCGCGACAAGGCGCGCGAGTGCTATGGAAAAATCCTCGCGCTCGATCCCGAGAACGTGACGGCTCACTATTTCCTGGCGGCTTTGGATGGAAGCACGCCGCCGCGCGCACCCGCGGCTTATGTCATCGAACTCTTCGATCAGTATGCGGCGACCTATGATCAGCACATGAATCAGGTGCTGAAGTATAAAGCTCCCGAGAGTCTGCGGAACCTCTTGAACAGCTATGGTCCCGCGCGCGGCCGGCGTTATGAGGCCTGTGACCTGGGCTGCGGAACGGGACGCAGCATGGACGCCTTTCAAAAGCTCGTGACCCACGTGGACGGCTACGATCTTTCGCCTGTGATGCTGGAGCGGGCGGCGGAAAGAAACATCTACCGCCAGCTGATAGCGGGCGACTGCATGGAAACCCTGGGAGCTGCCACGGAATCCTACGATCTTTTCCTGGCTGCCGATCTTCTGCCTTATATCGGCGAGGTCGACTCCCTTTTCACCGTGATCAGGCAGAAAGCCAAGTCCCCGGCTTTTTTATTGTTCAGCACCGAGTTTCAGGAAAGCGGGAATTCCCCGCGCCTTATGATAAGCGGGCGTTACCAGCATAGTCTTGCTTACATACAATCACGACTAAGGACGCATGGAATGCACCTGCGCGCCTTTCAGGTCGAGCCTTTGCGGCTTCAAGCCCAAGTACCCATCGCGGGCGGAATCTACCTTGTGGAAGTGTGAGGGCCTTGCCAGACAGGCGTCTCCAAGGATACAATAAAAACAAATTTATCCTTTGCATCGCCAGGAGATTTTGCATGATAGCACGGTCCATCGCTTTGGCCTTTGTTAGCCTTCTGTTATGGCAAGAGCCGGTCAGCGCCGGCGTGAAGGAATGGCAAAACATGGGCTGGCAGAAAATCAATGAAGAGGACGGCATTACCGTTTTCCGCAAGTCCTTCCCCGACAGCGAGGTCAAAGGCGTCGGCGGAGAATGCATCATCAATGCATCGGTCGGCAAGATCCTCTGGGTTTTGATGGATAATGAACACAAAGGGGATTGGGTCGATAAATTCAAAAGCACCAAGACCATCGAGACCCCTTCCGACCTCTCGAACATTCAGTATGCAGCGTTCTCGATGCCCTTTCCCGTCACCAACCGCGACTTCGTCTATCGCTATGATTTTTCCGTCGATGAAAGCATAAACGCGGTCATCGTCGATGTGAAATCGGTGGAGCATCCAAAGGCTCCCGCCAAGGATTCGATCGGCGTCCGCGGCGTGATACTGCATGGACGTTATGTGCTGCAGCCCAAAGGTCCGAACCAGACTTTCGTCAAAGCGGAATATCTGGCCGATCCCAAAGGGATCCTGCCGACCTGGGTGGTGAACATCGTTCAAAAGAACTGGCCGTACAAGACGCTCGCCGGCCTTAGAAAGCAGGTGAAAAAGTCGTTCGTTCAGGAGTGGGACATCTATAACAAGGTGATGAAGCCCAAAATGAAAGTGGCCCACTGAAGCCGCCTTCCTTTGCCATCCAATCTAGGCCGCATCCTTCCGTCTCGTCTCGTCCAGCACGAGGAACACAGGGATCCGGCCTTTGCCTTTGATATCCCGCTCGCCCAAGGCCTGGATTTGAAAACGGCCTTCCAGTCGCTGAAGGGTTGCTTCGGTCACCTGAATTTTTCCGGGAATGCCGGATGACTCCATGCGGCTTGCGGTATTGACCGTATCACCCCAAAGATCATAGAGAAACTTTTTGGTCCCGATCACGCCGGCCACGACAGGCCCGGTATTGATGCCGATGCGCACCTGCAGTCGCTGTCCACGCGTGCGGCTGATATCCTCCAGAACGGCGAGCATGTCGAGGGCCATGCGTGTGACTGCTTCTGCGTGATCCTCTCTTTTTTCCGGCAGGCCGCCCACCACCATATAGGCATCACCAATCGTCTTGATCTTCTCGAGTCCATGTTTTTCTGCAAGGTGATCAAAGGCGGAAAACACTTCATTCAGCATATTGACCAGATATTCGGGGCTGACCTGGGTCGACATCGTCGTAAAGTCGACGATATCAGCGAAAAGGATTGTCACCTCCGCGTAGCTCTCGGCGATGACCCCGGAACTCTCTTTGAGTCGGGTGGCAATGGCATCCGGCAGCACGTTATGCAGCAGGCGTTCGGACTTGCCCTTTTCGCGCTCCAGGAGCACATGAAGGTCCTCATGCGTCGTCAGCATGCGATTGATCGCAACGGAAAGCTGGCCGATCTCGTCCTGGCCGCTGCCTGTGATGCGGCGGCTCAGATCCTGACCTTCACCCAGCGCCACGACTTCCGCGGACAGGCGCGACATGCGGGCCAGAACAAAGCGCTCCAGAAGCCAAAGGATCATGACCGAGAATACGCTGGCGCAAATCACGACAGCGGAAATCAGATAATAAAGACTCTTCTGCCCTTGCATAAATATGGTTCGCGGCAAAACCAGCATCATGTAGAGAGCAGGCTGACCATCCAGGTCATGGATGAGTTCAATAGCCAAAAGCTCCTTGTCATTCATCGGCCGCATGGCCCTTGCATGATCCGTCTTCAGTCCCTTTGTGAGTTCCTGCTCAAGGCCATCCAGTTGGGCCTGCGAGAGCGGCTGCCAGCGCAGGTTCAAACGCGTCTGCTCGGCCAGAAGCCTGTTCTCTTGACCGGAAAGAAGGCGGCCCGTGACCATGAGGCCTTGCGAGGGGCCGCTCAGATTACTCTGAAGGATCTCGCGAGCCACAATCATCATCACACCTTCCGGGACCTGCAAAAGTCCACGGACCGCGGCTTTATCCGTCTCGGGTTTCAGCCGCGGAAGGCGCGATTCGATGGCTTTTTTCCAGGCCTCGGGAACGTCCATGGAGGCCTTGGCATCCAGATCGAAAGCGCCCGCATAGACGTTCTTCCCTTCAGGATTAAAAAGGAGGAGCAGGTTCCAGCGGGTGTTGCTGAACGTCGAGTCGACCAGATTCACATCCGCGAAGGCCCTATCTTTGGTAATCATGTAGCGATAGAGATCATCCCAATAGCTGTAATCCTGGGTCGTTCGATCCATGTGATCGAGCGAACCCATGAAGGCATTCACGCCGCGATCGAGATTCTGCAGGGCATCCTGCTCTTCAATCTGCCGATAGCTTTCCAAAAGGATGGAGCGAAGGCTGACCGTCAGCACCAGAAGGAGGGTGGTCAGGGTCATTGCCGTAATTAAGAGCGTTTTCAATCGTAAAGACATTGGGTACCACGCCTTGGTTTTTCGATAAAAAACCCGATCGGCTAAATTTCAAAGGACTGAAAGACAAAAGTATTACGCGGGTGAATGATTTCAAATTTCCAAATCACGAGGAGGATTTGCGGGGAAGGAAAAGGCGGAAAATCCCCCGACCAGGGCCGGGGGAAGCAAACTTAGACCTGCAGAGTATGCTGAATCAGACGTTCGAAGTCGGTTCGATCGGCCTCATCGTAAGCCACGCGGAAGAATCGGATCTGATCATCATGTCCCCCGAACATGGAGCGAAAACCCCGCGCCCGACGGTCCACTTCAAAGATCACATCCATATCATAGGCACGATTGATAAAGGTCACTTCCACTTCTTCGAGGCGCCCGAAGTAATCCGATCCCGGATAGAATTCGATCTCCTGGAAGAAAGGCAGGCGCGCGCCTTGAATCTGACCATATTCGACATCCACCTTATGCAGGCGGAAACCGAGCCGTCTCATGGCATCCAGCACGTGCTGCTGGGCCGGGAGCGGACTGATCCAAAGGGGATCTTTGTCACCGGAGTCCACGGCATTGGCAAGATGCACATGGGTCCTTAAATAAATCGACACAGGAACGTCATAGCCGTAGACGCGATTCAAAGGAGCGTCCCAGGGAACACGCACTTCAAAGGGAATTTCCAGAGTCTGACCCGCCTTGATCTTCAGAGCAGGGGCCACGGTCTCGACACCGATCACCACATTCTGCTGGGTTTCACCATCACCGACTTCCTGCTTCGCATAGGTTTCCAGCGCGATGTCGATGCGTTCGATCGCCTGGTCCACAGACCCACCTTGCAGGTTGACCGTGCCGCGCATCAATCCGCCTGGTGAAAGATTAGGGTTGGAAATTTTTGTATCAACCTTGGCGCCACCAATACCAACAGATGCCAGGATGCGACCGAAGACCATGTGTGTTTCCTCCAGAATGCTTGAGCGGGTTCGACAAGCTCGCGACTCAATCCATGAGCCAGCTCGACAACATCCCTAATAAACTACGTCTGGAGATATAAATCAAAACGATTGATTTGAAGTGAATCTTCGCTTTTTGTTATATGTTGAAAAGTCTACATACTACTTCTGATTCCGTCGTTTCTTCAGCTGCAGGACATAAAGCGACGGCTCCGGCATCATCTGACCGGCGCTTTGAATGCTATCCTCGGCCCCGGTGTTCAGCGCGACGGCCCTGGCCTTGGGGAAGCTTTCATCGAGCTTATAGTAAAGCTTGATGCCCGGCTCACTGCCGAACACATAGCCGGTCCCGGTGTTGTAGGAATTCACAAAACCGCTGCCTTTCACATTCCAGATGACGTTCAAGGTTCCCGTCGGCCCGACGTTATTCGACTTATCCTGTCGATTGCCTATTTCAAGGCCATCATCCAGTTCGATCAGATCGAAAAGATTCGCGATGGCCAGGGATTCGTGGGTATCCACAGGTCCAACCGAGCAGTTATTCGCAAGATCCGCTTCCAGGGTGCTGCAGATACGCCCACCGCTGCTCCTGAACTTATGCACGACGTTTCCGCTGTTTGCAAAACGTCCGACAAAGGTCAGATTATGACGCCCGGCCGTACCCGAGGAGTTTTTGATCAAAACTTCATTGGAGCCCGCCACCATGAAAAGATAACCGCTGCCTCCTGGACCACGGTTCTGGGTATGGGCCATATGCACATTATCGACGGTGACTCGATAACTCTTCCGAATGACAAGGCCGTGACTCAGGAGATGATGCACCTTCCCTTCGACGGGAAAACTGCTGACATTACGCACATAACAATCGCGGCACTGCACCATCAGAAGAGGCGAGGAGCCAGGCTTCGCTTCCCAGGCTTGGGTGACGCTCTCGGCTGCGTTATGCACGCCGATGCCTTCCAGGCCCAATTCCGAACTCGATCGTGTCAGGCGCTTCAGCTCAGCCTGATCCCTGATTTTAACCGGATAACGCAGGGGCGTATCCAGCGTCACCTTCTGACCATCAAGGGCTGTGACCTGTCGCCGAAAGATTTCAAACGAATTTCCGAGCTGTCCGTCCCACCAGGGCGAGGCCTGATGCTCGGCTATGAATTCCGGGCTCAGCTTAAAGGTCACGACGATATCATCACCGATCTTAAGCCCCGTGCTATTCGTAACCGTGAGAGTTCGATCGCCGATCGCAGCATCCGCGCTCAGCTTCCACGATCCATCCGCAGGCGACTGCGTCCCTGTGAATTCACCGAGCATAAGCTTCGCGTCAGGATTGGTAAAAATAAGACGGGTTTTATCCGCACCGGCCCCCTGCAAAAGAATATTCCGCCCTATGATCTGGACGGTTTGATCCAGGCGATAAGTGCCCTCGGGGATACGCAGCTTCATCGAGACACCTTTGGACATGGCCGCGGCAAAAGCCTTTTGAAAGGCCGGGGATGCATCCTCACGCCCATCATGCGGCGCTTCGATCACCTGCTCTTCGGCAAAACTCGCGGAGGCAATCACCCCAAGACCCTGACGATAGCCGGCATAGGAAAAGTCCTGCAGTTCAGCTTCCGGGCTGGCTTTGTCCATCAGCTCGCTGTCGGGTTGATTTTGGACACATTGCGTCAGAAGACATGCCAAACCCAAAAGGGCGGGAAAGCGGCAGAACCACATCATTTTCTGCTCCACATCAAAAAGAGAAAGGATCAGTCGACAGCAAATAGGTCCCGGAACCACCTGGCATTTGCAAAGCCTATTCCAGGCGATTCAGGCTAAAAATGGCCGCTGACACCGATCTTGGGATAAAAAAGCCATTCCTTTTCGATGGTCACAGATCCGACTTCAATTCGATCCGAATCTCCCTTCCAATAGCGGGCACCGAAACCGATTTCCCAAAAGACTCCCTTGCGATTCCACTGCAAGGACGGCTCGATCGCAACAGAGGACATCGACGTGTCGGTGCTTTCGCTTTCCATAAAGGCCAGAGTATAGAGCCCGGTCTTGATCAGGGCCGCATAGGAGGGCGTCGCATACACTGTGGATACCAGGAAAAAACCATATTCCGGCGCCAGTCCACTCATCCCTTTAAAGGAATAAAGTCCGCCGTCCAAACCAATCTTGGAAACCAGCGAGGGAATCCCCATGTTCATGACATAGGCTGCACCAAAGCGAATGCCAGGCGCTTCCTGCTTCAAGGCTTCCAGCCCCAGCTCAATCCATTGATCCTGGGCAGGAGGCATAAATGTTTCAGCGGAAACCCGGCCCGAAAATCCAGCAGCCAGGAAGACAAGAGGGATAAAAAAGTATTTCATAAGGTCCACTCAGGCAAATCGTTCATGGCAAAATCCGCGGGAAGTTTGCCACAGAAAAACGCGACTGGCGACCTGGAAAAAGGGCCCAGGCCAATCGCCTGGACCCATAGACCCTGGCTTACTTGGAGCCTTTTGTCCTGCTTTCTGACCCATCCTTGGTCGCGATGGGTGTTTTCATCGGGATTTTTCTGAGACGCGGCTGATCATCAAAGCGACTGAGGACCAGCGTGATCGCCTCACCCCAATCGGTCGCGAACGTTTCTGTGCGCTCGGCCCGTGATTTTTTCGTCACCGATTTGAGCACGCAGGTCCACGTTCCGGGATTGAGCCAAAGACCATCATTATAGAAACGGTCCCCCCAATCGTAGATGATCTGTTCACCGGCTGCGAGCGTCTGTTCAGGCAGGACGATTTCCATCTCCAGAGCCGAGGTATTCCGGCAGGCGAGTGTCATCGCATCCTTGGCCTCATTGCGCAGAGTCCACTTCGTCGAGTGGGTCGAGGCCTGGGCCAGAGTTCCCACCGCAAGACCGATCACAGCGCTGATCATTCCCATCTTGGACATCACGTTTTCCTTAAGTCACGGAGTTAACTTTGTCGACCATCCCGATCCGCGGCATGCATGGCCGTCTGGCGGCTGCCGTGAATGGGAATATGTTCAAAGACATTCGGTACGGCCATGGCCGCATCCAGAGCTTTCATCTCCGAATCCGCGAAGCCACGGAAGGCGACCGTGCGCTGCGGTTTCATCAGCGAAAGCTCATAGAGTTCGCGATAGGCGAAAAGAAGTTCCTGATTCTTGCTCAGCCTATGATAGGCATTGCCGACCGCCAGCGCATACTGTCCCTGGGCTTCAGCGACCAGAGCCGCGATCTTTGCCGACGTCTCAGCTTCCAGCTGCGCCGCTTCCAATCGACCTGCCTCTTCTATATCCGCACGCGCCTTATCCAGCCGCGCCGCCACCGTATCAAAGAGCTGCTGCGCGACATCCGGCAAAAGACTGAGCTTACTGATGAAGACCAGCTCAATCTCAAGGCCCCAGCGCTGCGTCTCCTCGCGGATGTCCTCTTTCAGGATGCGGCCGAGTTCACTGCGATTGCTGAGGATCTGCTGGAATTCAAAGTTGCCGAGGATGGAGGCGGTGGAATTGGTCAGAAGACTTTGCAGCGCCGCCTCGAAATTTTCGACGCGGAACAAAGTATTCTCGGGCTTGACGATCGAGAGTTCGAGCCAAAGATCGATCACGACCGTGGTGCCGCTCCGATCGTTCACATGAATCTCGGCATAATGACGAAAATCCCGCTTCAGGGACAGGGTTTGCGCCTTCACCCAGGGCCATGCCTTGCCGGGATAAAAGGCCAGACCAGGCTGATCGAGTGTGCGCTTCCATTTCCCAAAGCCGGTGATGATGGTGGCGGTCCCATCCTCGACTTCAAGCGTGACCATGCGAAACAGGAAAACGGCCAAGGGGATCATGAAGAACCCGCCCAGAAAACCCAGAACTATTGCGAAATTGATGGTCATGACGGCCTCTTGATATAGGAAATACGGGAATCAGCCAATACCTCACCACGGCGACGCTCGATGTAAAGATCCAGAGTTCCATTCCTCTGCAGATCGGCCAGCAGGCCCGCCATCGTTCCGATTTCATCCTCGACCGCGCGACCGCGCGACCGGGCAATCGCCAGCCCTTTGCGGGCCGCGAGGATGCGCTGCTCACATTCCGCTTCGGTTTGCGCGAGGAGTCTCTGCGCTTCACTTTGGGCGTTCATGACACTATTGAGCGATTGTGCCAGCTCTTCAGGCGGAAGAATATCCGTGAGATCCACACCATCGAAACGCACGCCGTAACGGTTGCCGATCTGCGCCCGGCAGAATTTTTGAATATGCTGATTCAAAAGCCGGCGTTCCCGGCGAATGGCCGCATAGGAACCCACGCGTACGGCCGGTAGATAGGACTCGGTCTTCAGCTCCTGGGCCCCTGCGACGTCCTTCTGATCGAAGTTCGCGATCTCATTGCGCAGAAGACAGGTAAAAAGACCTTTCACATGCTCGACCGGACGTTCCATGGAAAAAAGATAGTGATGCAGATGGTCCAACTCCGGGGTCAGACGCAGTTTCGAATCGAGCCGCAGGATGGTCCCGTCCGAGGCCATGGCCGTTGTTCCGCCCTCTTCGCCGGAAAGATCTATCATTTGTTCCATCATCGAAACCTTACGCACACGCTGCCAGGGCCACTTCAAATGAAGCCCCGGTCCGAATGTTTTCAGCTGATCGCGTCCGGGTTCAGCCGGCATGACTTTGCCGAAGCTGATCAAGACTCCCAGGTGCCCTTCCTGAATCTGGAAGACGCTGCGACTTGCAAGGTAAATGAGATACAGCAGGAAACCACAAACCATACTGAACACGATTTCACCTGGCCACACGATAAAAACTCCTTTTAAAAGCGATCCGCGAGCGGACGTTGGCCGAAGGTCAGCGCCGATGGACGCTTTCCCGCAGTCTGTTCCCGATGATGCCGACGATAGGCCGACACCAAACCCTTGTTGACGTCGACGACGTCTTCATTGAAATGCCGATGCGCGTCGGTCACAGGCGGCAGCTGATCGGCCTTGGCCTGAGTATCGACGACTGTCCCATGCGGAACATATCGACCCGACTCCACCTCCACACCGACAACGACCGCACCGATACCGATATAACAATGGGATCCCACCACCGAATCATGCACGACCGCTTGAAAACCGATGAAGGAATGATCCCCGATATAGCAGGGTCCATGAATCAGGGCCTGATGCGCGACCGACACCTCTTCTCCGATGAAGACGGCCCAATCCTCGCCAGCGACGTTCACCCACTTTTCCTTCAGAGCATGGATGACGACACCATCCTGAATGTTCGAGTTCGCACCGATAAAGAACGGTGATCCCTCATCCGCACGCACCGAACTTTCCGCTGCGATATGCGCGTTCTCACCAAGGACGACCCGACCAATCACCGAAGCTTTCTGATGCACGAAAGCCGATGCTGCGAGCTGGGCCCTCTCGCGGATCTGCGACAGCCAATTGTTCTGCCCGCTGATCGGATGGTAATGACCCGGCCGTCTTTGGTTCTTATCCGGACTCCGAATCACGGCGCGGATGCCTTTCGCATGCTGAGGACGTGGTCGCGAGTCTCTCTGCATTCTGCCCGCCCGCCAGTGGCTGAAACTGGCCAGAAGAATGCCGAGGATCAGTCCACCCATCAGGTGACCTGTCAGCGTTCCGATCGCCGTCAAAAGAAAGGCCACGGCCTGGATTTTTTCCTTCTGCCAGAAATGAGCGAGTGTATGAAACTCGATGAGCCTCATACCGATGACGCAAAGAAGTCCTGCCAGGGCAGCCAGAGGAATCAGCGCCATGGTTTCATTCAAAAACAGAATCGACACCAAAAGGATGACGCCATGCAGAAGAGAACTGAGCCTTGTCCGGGCTCCGCACTGCACATTCACCGAGGATCGCACGATCACACCGGACACCGGCATGCCACTGACGAGGCCCGAACCAATATTGGCAAGGCCCTGACCGAAGAGTTCGAGATCGGGATGATGCGGTTTTTTCGCCTGCGCGAGTCGATCAACGGCCTGCGCGGACAGAAGCGATTCAATGGCGGCGAGCAGGGCCAAAGGAAGTGTGGCCACAATCAGACTCAACCACCTGTCAGCCGAAACCTGAGGCAGAGACGGCCACGGCAGAGCTGCAGGAATCGCTCCGACGCGATCCAGATTCCAATTCAGCTGCACGGAAACCGCAGTGACAATCGCGATCCCGATCAGCGCAGCCGGAAAGCGTTTGAACGGCTTGCAGGTCGTGACCAGCAGTGCAACGAAAAGTCCGCAGACGACGGCCAGCCATGAAACCTCATGAAGCCAGTCGGGACGCTCGAACATCACGGCCAATTCAAAGACGGTGTAATGAAATCCCAGAAATTCCGGAATCTGATTATCGAGGAGTTTAAGTCCCACGCCCGTGGTAAATCCTGCCAGTACCGCCTCGGGCACAAAGCGTATGAAACGCCCGGCCGCGAGCCAGCAGAGGGTCAGCTGCACGAGGCCGATGATCAGACAGGATGCAGCCACGCCTGCGGCTCCAAAATCCTTGGTGATATGCAGCACCATGATATTCAATGCGGCTGCAGGACCTGTGACCTGCAAAGGAGCCCCACCGAAGATGGCCGCGATGGCCCCACCGATGGCACCGGCTAAAAGCCCCGCGCTCGGCGGCAGCCCCGAGGCCACCGCCAGAGCAATGTTCAAGGGCAGAGCCACGGCCGCTACCGTAATCGCAGCCATCGTATCCTGGGGCAGGAACGGATTGCGAAAAACATCGAGCCAGCTCTGCTTCCAAAAGTTGAGAAGCGAATGAAATTTTTGCATAGAAAGCCCACTGTGTTGAAAGTCATCAACCCATGCATCGTATTTTTATTTGTGGTTCAGTGTAGGTCCGGGCTCAACACAGCATGGGAAGGCTACGCGACGCCCATGGGAGGGACGGAAAGGTTTCGGGACGCAGAGTCCTGAATCCCCAATCGACGCGAGTAGGACACAGAAGAGGACGGATGAAAGGATGACAACGCAAAACTCCCGGCTGGAGTTTTCGATGAGAATTCGAGATGCGGCAGAGAGTAAGCTTAGCGGATTCCGCTTCGGCATTCTTCTGATCACAGAGTTCTGGAAAGCCGCCCTGGCTCTGCTGCGTAAAGCAGAGAGGCATCAGGATCATAAGCGCGTAAAAGCAGATTCTGCGCAGAATATTTGCAAATAAATTCATCAGTACCCGCATTCATGCAGAACGACGCGAACTTTGTACGAGGAAAAAATTTTGTCATGTGTCTTCCCGCGTTGTCAACCAATGCGTTTATAAATTTTCAGTGAAGTACGAATTATGTACAGCATGAAAGCGCGGAAAAATCGGTGTTTGCGGCCAGGTACAAAAAGGTGGGAACAACTGATAGGTCGCAGTTTGTGACGGAATGGAAGCTGTGTGCGTGGCCCCCTCAGGCCTGAAGGTCGAGCGGCAATTCCTGAAGCTGTTCAAAATTTGCGACACTGACACCCAAGAGACGAACCTTGCGTTGACCCGCCTCGGTCTGCCGCAAAAGTTCGCAGGCGATCTCTTCGATCCGTGCTGCTTCATCGGTGGGCATCGGCAGGGACCGGCTGCGCGTCACCTGATGAAAGTCCGCGTACTTGCATTTCACCGTGATGGTCTTGCCACGCAGGCCCCGACGCCGCAGAGCCTCGGCCACTTCCTGGGCGAGCGCCTTCAGCTCCTTGATTAAAACATCAAGATCCAGAATATCGGTGGCAAAGGTATCTTCCTTGCCGAGCGATTTTCTTTCACGCTCCACCTCCACGGGTCTTTCATCAATGCCCTGGGAACGTATCCAAATCCATCGGCCCATGCTCCCGAGCTCCGCTTCCAGATCCGCAGGATCACGCTTCCAGACATCACGGCAATAGAAAAGCCCGGCCTTCTGCAGACGCTTTTCACTCGCCGGGCCAATGCCATGAATCCGCCGCAAAGGAAGATGCTCCATGAACCGCAGTGCCTGCTCCGGCAGGATCACGGTGAGTCCCTTCGGTTTATTGATATCCGATGCGATTTTCGCCAGCAGTTTATTCGGAGCCACGCCCGCGGAGCCGGTCAGCTTCAGTTCGTCATAAATCTGCTCCTGCATCATCTTCGCGAGTTTCGTTGCGTAAAGACCATGCGCATTGTGCGTCACATCCAGATAGGCTTCATCCAAAGAAAGCGGTTCGATCTGCTGCGTATACTGGCGGAAGATGCCGCGGATCTCCTGCGACACCGCATGATATTTATGAAAGTTGGGGGACATGAAGATGGCATCGGGACAAAGACGCGCGGCCTGCGAGCAGGGCATGGCGGACTTAACGCCAAATTTTCGCGCGGCATAGCTCGCGGTACAGACCACGGCGCGCGACTGAGGGGAGCCTCCAATGACAAGAGGCTTATCCTTCAAACTCGGATCATCCCGAATTTCAATGGACGCGTAAAAGGCATCCATATCGAAATGGATGATTTTTCGCTCAAGCAAGGAAGGGTGCACTGCTGCCATGACATGGCTCCCGGAAACAATTCCATAAAAATGTATGTTATCCGGGAGAGCTTGTCCAGTCGAGCAAAAGGACGGGAATTCAACCCAAATCTTTGGCCATCAGCACGTACTGGTGTTCCCAGAGTGTGGTTCCATGGCGGGCAAAGGACTCGCTGGTCCAACCCTGAAAGACCAGAGCGGAAATATAGGTGTCGCTCACGGCCTCAGGCAGATCCTGGCAAATCGCATAGAGCAGCGCGTTGCTCAGACCCTGGCGGCGATACTCGGGATCGGTGGCGGCTGTTTTCAAGACCAGCGTTTTTTGCGGCTGACCGAGGTGAGCCGGCTCCAGGAAGGCAAGGAAGAAGGCCACAGCCCGACCGTTTGCATCATAGGCCATGGTGATGAAGTTTTCCTTGCCGGTTTTTCCCTGCAGGTAGCTCCGCGCGAAGGCTTCAAAACTGAGCGGAACGAAGAGGGGATTGTCGGCGAATCCCACCTGGCTCAAGCGATGCAGATCGAAAAGAGCGCCGGTCTTCAGATCCTCAAGACCGATGCGGCGCAGGCTCATGCCCTTTTCCATCACACGCGTGAAGTCCTTTTGCAGATAGGCCTGCATGTCCTTCAATCCGGCGGTTGCGATGCTGTGATAATGGGCCCAGAAGGAAAATCCCGCCGTCGCGAGCAGTGTTTCCAGTCGCGGCTGCGCTTTGGGTTCCCAATCGAACTGCAAAGGATGCTGATCCACGCGCAGGCGATAGCTGAACCAGGTGTTGCCGTTCATCGGACCCACGAGTTTACGCAAAGATGGTGTGATCATCTTCTGCAGAGCGAGTTGAAAACCTTCCTGCAAAAAGGCATCATTGGCCTCCGGGTGCAGAGCGAAAAATCCAAGTCCGGCCGTGCCCTCTTCGGGAAGGAAGGGGTTCAGCGCAAAGCGAAGAACCGGCTTTTCATCCAGGAATACAAGGGCCATCTGCGCCCCTTTCTGTCCCAGCTCCTGCAGAAGATTCCACTCATGCTCGGCGCTCAAACGAGTCGGGTCATATACTCCAAGGTCATGCCAGGCGGCTTGATGTTCAGACGTCGCGGGATTCTCAATCGCAATCTTAAGGACCATGGATCACCTCAGGATGGTAATTTCACCTTTGCCGGCATCAATACGCACACGATCACCTGTTTGCAGGCGCTTCATCAATCCACCGTTCACACCCACGATCGTCGGCAGACCGAGTTCACGAGCCACGACTGCCGAGTGCGACAGGAGCGAACCGCGTTCAATCAAAAGACCCGAGCAGGACGGGAACAGCGGGACCCAACCTGGATCGGTTCGCGACGTCACGAGAATATCACCGTTGATGCCTGCGGCATCAGCTAAAGTTTCCACGACGCGCACGGTGCCTTCCACAACACCAGGGCAGCAGGGTGTGCCATGGAGTTTATTCGGATCATCACCCACTTCCTGCAGACTACGCAGAAGGTCGGCTTCCAAAAGCACGCTCGGCCAGGCCAGGGAATAACCCACGGCTCCATAGCTGATAAAGCGTTCGGGAGGCGAAGGCGTGCGGCGGTATTCATCGAATTCCGCCTTGCGGATGGCGACGATTTCATGAAGGCGCGTGGTCAAGCCGCGGCCTTCGACGAAGGCGATGATTTCATCAATGCTCAGATAGAAAATATCGCGTTCATCCTGCAGAAGTTTGGCCAGGACGAGCTGCGAACCCATGGCTCGGAACAGGTGCCGGGTCAGGCCAAAGCTCTTGGTACGGGCAAAACGCAGGTTCTCCCGGTTTTTCACGGCCCGGCGGGCTTCGCGCAGGACGAAGTTATAAACCTTGCGCTTTATGCCGCCAAGGTTCTGATCGACGATGGCTTCCGCTTTCTGGCGAATTTCACGCTCGCGCATTTCCATGTCTTCGGTCTGGAACGAGCCCATCCGAATATAGCTGACCAACGAATGCACGACGAAACTCGGATCATCATGCAGATCGGGTTCTTCGAGTTTCAGTTCATTCACGCAGCGGAAACCGAAGCGGTCCAGAAACTCCGCGAAGTCCTTGGCCGCGGCGGTATCCTTGTAGGTGCCGCGCAGGCCTGTGATGATTTCATCCGCAGGGGTGCTCGTAAACCAGGCTTTGAAGGCCGGATCACCCGCGTCGATGCGTTTGGCAAGGCGCAGGAGGAACTTGGTCGGCTCGGTGCTGTCGAGGCCGCCTTCCCCGCAGAGAAGATCATTCTGCAGGGAATCCGTATCAGCGCCCTTGATCCATTGGCCTGTGAGTTTTTTCAAAAGGCCGAAGAAGATCATGCACAGATAATCATTGATGATCGGCGCCTGCCATTTTTTAAGGAAGCTGTTTTCCAGATGCGTGTAATAGGCCATCTGCTCGGAAAGAGACATGGCGCGCATATCCACAGCGCGGGCTTCATGGTAGACGCGATTGAAGTCGCGGAAGAAGTCGGCGATGATCTGATCGATTTTGCGGAAGCGATAGAAGGTCTTCGCCAGGAGTTTGATCTTGTCGAAGAACCCATACTGAGGAGCCGCGCGGATGCCATCAAAGACCTTCTGCAGATCCGGACCCAGCTCCTGCTTCACACCCATCATGGTTTCCATGAAGGTTTTATTGCTGGCCGTTCCGGGGAGGGCCAGGACCAGCTCGTACCAGTTGGCAAGGTTATAGTAGATCCGGCCGCGCAGAAGACCGAGCAGGTTTCTGAAGGTCGGGGCCATGTCGTCCACGAGTTTTTTCGGAACCCCCATCACATCCATGAACTGGATATAGACCTGGTTATAAGCCCGGCTCGCAAAGCTGAAAGTCAGGGGCGAAGTCACACCGGAATAGCTTTCGATGATGTTGGAGTTATCCCAAAGGAAGGGCTGCGTTTTCTTTTCATAGGACTGATAATAAACTTCTGGTGGAAGATTGGTGATCGGACGGGTCTGCACCAGGTAAAGTTCATTCTGTTCAAAGACGAATTCGATATCCTGGGGACTGCCGGCGCGGCTTTCGACAAGGTCGGCGAGGGCGCCGAGTTTTTGAATCTGTTCCACGGAAAGGGCGGCCTGATTCTGCATGTCTGAAGGGACGGCCACTTTCTGAAGGCCACCTGCAGCGGCGATTTCCAGGGCTTCTGTTTTGGTCGTGATCTCCGATTCCACCTGGCCTGAGGCACGGGAGAGTTCGAAGCTGTCAGCGGCCAAAAGTCCACTGACAAGACCTTCACCCGCACCAAATACGGCCGAAATGAGGATCTTATCGCGATCGAGCACTTTAATCGGATGGCGCGTGAACATCACGCCTGCGCGGTCGGCGTGCAGCATTTTTTGAATGACCACGCCCATGGCGCTGTCTTTGATATCGAGTCTATTCTGCTGACGATAGTGTAGAACGCGATGGGAAAAAGCCGAGGCCCAGCAGCGTTTGATGGATTCGACGATCTGCTCTTCACCCTTTTGAAAGAGAAAGGATGAATACTGACCGGCAAAGGATTGAGCGCCGCCGTCTTCATCCAGACCACTGGAACGGACCGCGACGAAGTCATCTTGGAAATCATGATCGCGCAAAGCACCTCGCAGCGCTGTGAGCACGTCGTGAGGCAGAGGTTTGGCCAGAAATGCGGCCAGGACTTCGGCTTCAAAAGCTTCGGTCGGCTCCGCACGCTGAATTAAAGCATGAAAATTATTGTCATCAAGGAAGGCCTGCAGGGAGGCTCGACCCAGTGCGAACCATGCCGGCACCGGGAAGTTTTTCTGACTTAAAAAGGCCAGGTTACGTGCTTTTCCGCCGGTTTCTGCGGATTGGAGGTCCAAATGATCCTGAGCCTTCAAAATCCAGTGTTTCATGCCAGCTCCCTAAAAAAATCTGCAGGCGAGAGGTTGCTCTGTTCTTTTTGCAAAAGCGTCATACTTCATTTTGGTGGCGTCTGTCCAGCCCGGGTGCTGCAATATTTTTAAGGTTTCCCCAGACGTAAAGGTTATATCCGCAAAGAGGATCAAACTTACAGATTTTGACAAGTGGCTCGGATTGATATAGTAAGCGGTCACAACTGCTGGGGGACCTCCATGACAGGGAACGCGTACTTTAACTCCCTGAATTATTCGATTGCCAATGAAGATGCCGCCTTTGAACTGGGCATCTGCCGTCAGATCAAGCCTAAAAAAATCCTGGCCATCTGTGGCAGCGGCGCCCGATTTTTGCCTTTGGCGGGCGTGGGGCCGGAAAAGATCACGGCGCTTGACCTCGCCACCCAGCAGCTGGCCCTGGCCGATCTGCGGCGGACTATCATGCAGAATTATCCGCTTCAGGACTATCTGCGTTTCTTCGGCTATCCCCCTTACTCCACGCACGAGTTCAAAGCGGAACGCGCGGCGCTTTTCAGTGAGCTGAACATCAAACCCGACACGCGTCGCTATTTTTCTGAGCTGTTTCGGAAGATAGATTGGGATGGTCTTCTTTATCAAGGCCGTTGGGAGGAGACGTTTATTGGGATTCCAAAGAAGCTGCGCAAGATCTTTGGGACTGCTTACGACAGCATCTTTCAGTTCAAAGATCAGAAGGAACAGGATGCCTTCTTCGCGAAGAAATTGAAGGATAAGCTGTGGTGCTCGGTTCCTGCGGCGGTTCTGATGCTGATGGGAAATGCGACCTTCTTCAATACCGTTCTTTATCGCGGAAGTTTCGTCAGAAAAAATATCCCGGGTTCCTATTTTGAATTCTATTCCAACGCGTTCAAGCGTCTTTTCGCCAATGGCCTTGCGCGGGAGAATTTCTTTCTGCAGATTTGCTTTCTAGGGCGTTTGCAGTATCCCGAGGGTAACCCACTGGAGGTCCATCCCGACGTTTATGCAGCCGCACAGAAAGCCCTGCAGGCCGGCACTGAGATTGAACTCGTGGAACGGGACGTCCTGGGCTTTGCTGCCAAAACCCAGGAAAAATATGACTTCGTCTCCCTCAGCAACGTGCCCTCGTATTTTTCCGGAGCCCCGGAATCAAATTATTTGCAAAGCCTGACCCGTTGCCTCAATCGCGGTGCGCTGGTTGTGGTTCGCTGCTATCTGCGTATTCCCGAGGGCACGGACACCTCGGGTTTTGTCGATGTCAGCCACGAATATAGCGAGCTGGCTGCCAAGGAGAAGATGCAGATGTATCGGATTCTTGTGTTTAAGTATGTGGGTTAGGGACTCTTGTCTCGGGCAGACGACTCTGCACCGAAGACATCCACCGCATTTCGAGCAGGTCCGGGTCCTTTCCCAAGTCGCGAGCCAGACTCCTGATCAAACTGCTCTGAAAGCGGAAAAATCAAGTCTTCAAGGTCAGAAGGCGGATATCGGGCCTGTGCAGCCTGGAACCTTCAATTAAGAGACATTCTGCGACTTTATACCGAATGCTCAAGCTGCTCCTGTGGCATAGATCAGGCCACGATTCGTGATTCGCTGCAGAAAGCCATGGATGATCAGGGCAGCTCAATAATTCACACGACCCCGAACGTTTAGTCCCTGCGGACAGCGGGTTCACTACCTACGCCGGCTAGACGACTTCTGCGTGAGACAGAAGTCTCTGCCTGTCCCTCCCCAATTTCGTCTGGACAAGCTTCCTCGCGATTCATTAACGTTCCCCTAACATATCCTTAATAAAAGATCGTCAGGGGGGGAACACATGGTTCGTCTGGGAGCCTTTGGGCTTTTTTTGCTTTCATTATGGACACAGGCTTTTGCACAGGTAAATCCCAGTGACTGGATGTCCGAGATTTACGCGCATAAACCCGAGCAGGCTTTGCGCCAGATCATCATTCCCGGCACTCATGACACCGGCACCGATCAGATGACCTCGGGTTCAGGAGCGGCCAGCGCTCTGGAAGGCATCATGAAAATCGCCCCCAAAGGCGCGGTGGTGGCCTGGTCCAAAACTCAGGACCGATCCATGGGACAGCAGCTGGAGGATGGGATTCGCTACTTCGATATGCGCGTGGAGAATACGCCTTCGGGATGGATGACCTATCACGGTCTTCTTTCCAACCGTCTGACGGATATGCTTGCCGAGCTTGCCGCATTCTTTGAGAATCATCCCCACGAAATCGTGCTGCTCGACTTTCAATCGCTCGTGAACTTCAACAATGATGTCACAGAACTGGTCAGCTACTTCGAAAATCATCCAGTCTTCCGTTCACGCGTTGCTCCCTGGGGGGAATTCAACCCTCAGGTACGGCTCGGTGATCTTTGGGATGCCGACAAAAATCTTATCCTCCTCTTCGATCAACGCCGCGTCCGCTTGCCCGATGGCAGCTGGGGCGACAGCTCCTTCGTCTGGCCGCGGACGCTGCAAAATCCCTGGTCCAATACCCGGCATACAGCAAAGGTTGAAGAGGACATTCTGAATGGAATTCGGCAAAGGCCTGATGATATCTTCTACGTGAGCCAAGCGGTCCTTACACCGGACGCGAATGTCGTGACCACAGGCTGGACGCGCGGGATTACCAGCCTTCGGGATATGGCTGTGAAGTGGATGAATCCGAAGTTTGCCGCTCTCCTTCCACGTTTGGATCAAAGCGCGCGGGATGCGGACAAGCATGTAAATATCATTATTGCCGATTTTTATCAGCATGGGTCGTTTGTCGATCTTTGCCTGAGACTCAATCAGCAAAACGCGGGGGGATGATCTGCGAAAGAACCCTGGATGCAGAGGGGAAGCTGCGTTATGATGCCCGCAGAATTCCTGCTCCGCGCCGTTGAGGTGTGTCATGCCAAGCTCATCCGAGATTCTGAGTCAACTGTCTTTGCTTGCTCAGTCCTATATCTGGTTGGCTATACTCTGGCATCTCGCTGTTTTCGCTTTGCTGGTCCGCAAAGGCTGGCGTCCGAAACAACGGCATGCGGCGCAGTTACTTTTGCTGCCTTTAATCTCGGTCAGCGTACTCGGGTGGCTTCACCGGAATCCGTTTCAAGGCCTCGTCTTTATAATTTTGACCTTCATCCTCGGCTTGATCAGCTTTCAGCTGGCGAATCGACCAGTGAGTTTGCATCGAAAATGGACCTTTCCCGTGGGAATCCTCGCGCTTCTCTATGCTCTGGTCTATCCGCACTTCCTTGAAGGAACATCGGCCTGGCTTTATCTCCTCGCCGCACCCATAGGGGTCGTACCCTGCCCTACCCTCAGCCTTGTCTGTGGCTTTACGCTGCTCTTCAGCGGCTTTTATTCGCGAGCCTGGCAGGCGGTCTGCGCTGTGGCGGGTCTATTCTATGCGGCCTTCGGCATTTTTGTGCTGGGCGTTTGGCTTGATCTAGGGCTCCTCCTGATCACGGCCTCGATGCTCCTACTCATGGCGGAGCGTCAGGAGCTGGGGTTCAGTCACGGAAACGTGATGCATTCCTGAGGTCCGATGTCACCGACGCCTCCGCATCCTCGCACATCGTCTCCGAATTCCCGTGTTCTTCACAGATCACAGCGGTTTCGACAAAGGACTTATCGGTCGACACACCGACCACGTTGGACGAAAACAGCGAACCATCCGGTTGAACGACTCTGACTTTTCTATAAAAGACATTCTTCCAGTAGAAAACGCCCCACTTGCCTTCGCACACGGTTTCCTTTTTCCCTTCCAGCTGTTGGGATTCGAGGACACCGACAAAAGCATCAGGTAAAACGATCTTCTGATCCACAAACGCCCAGTCTTTGGGAATGCGTTCGGTGACGGATATTTCGTTGGCAATATGCCCACGCGCGATCTTCACGGTTCCCATGGCGTTGCTGCAGTATTCCTGGAAGGATGAAGCCTGAATGGTTGAGCTGAGGAGCAAAAGACAAAGGCCGATGATCTTCACGTTCCCCCCTGCACGCGGAATGGAGTTCACCCATCACTTATAACAGCTGCCTTTCAAACTGGGTAGACGGGAAATTAAAAGTTCCAGCGCACATTCAAACCGAGCCGATCATAAGCCTGAAGACGCGTGAAGTAACCCTTCGCTGACGACTGGAAAGCTTCCCACGAAACGCCCAGCTCCCAGGCCGTCTCCACTGTGCCTGTCACTTCATAACGCTGATAGGCATCATGATGCTGAACTCTTTGCATCAGATGAATCAGCGGCTTGATGCGTTCATCCCAAACACTCCATTGCCCCTGGACGATCACCCAACCCAGATCCCGATCGCGAACCTGTGCACTTTTCTGATGGCTGTAACGGAATTCACTGCCCCAGAAAAAGTGATCGCCCCAGCTGCCATCGACGCCCACCACAGCCTGATCACGCGCAAAATCCAAAAGGTTGCCGTCCGGCAGGTCCTTGGCTTCCGCATGCAGGATCTCGCTGCGAAGGACGGTGTTATACCAGGCCTGACTCACGGTAAAGCCGAGGGAGGTCTGCATCGGAAACGTTGCGGTAATAACAGGTTCAAGGCCCTTGAGAGCAAGACTCATCGCGGGTGTTCGCGTGCGATGACGCATGGCATAGACTTTCATGTCCCAGCCTGCAATACGCTCCCCTGCGCGAATGCCGAATTCTGCGGCACGAGTCGTATCATTATTTTCAATCGCGACGTCCTGCCATTCATCGGGCAAAAGGCTCTGCGGCGCGTAAGGGCTGCCCCAGATATCGACCACCATGCTCTCGCGCGACCAACCGACCAAAAGCAGAGGAACTGAAAGCTTCTGATCCCCGCGCAGCCAGTAGGAAGGATCCCGCAGATCACGGGGATTGATGATATCAATGAGGCTCGGGCCCAGCGTCTCGCCCCAGCTGACCGTCTGCCAGCCAACGCGCGTATTCCACTGATCGCGATAGGCGCGGACCAGAAAGTTTTCCAAGCGGGCTTCGAAACGATCCCCCGAATCCTCGGCCCCGTCGTACTGCAGGTGACCCGAGGCCTCGTAACTCCAGAGCACGCGGCTATCACCCAGCACCTCATCCTCGGACTTCGAAAGAAGATGCAGGCGTGATCTTTGATGCACCCAGGGCTGCTCCCGCTGGGGCTCACGAATGGATTCTTGACTGACCTGTCCAGAAACTGCGGCAAGAACAAAGAGCAAGGCTTGCATCAGGGCCCCAAATTGCTGGCTTGAAAGATGGCATCAGGAAATTCGGCATTCTGCAGCGAAAGAATCTCCAGAACGGAGAAATCACTGCTGCGTTTGGCATCCTCGATACGGATGGTGGTCGGGCGGTCCGCCCCGGCCATCGCGCTATATTTCTCAAATTTGGCTATTTTTAAAGGGTCTCCGGCCATGGTCAAATATTCGGCCTTGCGCGGTTTATAGCCATCTTTTCCAACCCAGAGCCGGATCTTGTCATAGGTCAGGCCCTTTTTATTCGCGGTCAGAAAGAGCTGCCAGGCATCCTTCTCATCCTTTTCGATCTTAGCATCATAATCACCCGCCAGACGCATGCGCGCGATGTCACCATTCGCGGCCTGACCTGTGAGTTTCTGCTGCAGGCTGACCCGCACCGCACGCTTCAGGTTCGGAATAAAGGCCCACATATCCTGCTCCACCATCAAAAGCGCGTTGGCTTTGCTGTGGGGTGCTTCCAAGGTTTTGATCAGAGTGCGATCCTTGCCTTTGGTCTTCACTTCAAACTTGGACAGCGTTCCATCATGGTCCTTGACGGTCACGACCATGGTGAACGAGGCCGAGGGATTCCGAACCTCATCGGCCTTTTGCAAAATCTCGGCGGGCGTGGGTTCCGCGCCATAGGCCGGCGTGAGAAGAAGACTGGATAATAGCAGCAGAAGTCTTATGAACATCAGCGAATCTCCTAGCGATAGCGTAAAGCGGCGGCGATCGGCATCCGAACCCGGCCCGATGCAGCCAACCCTGTGGCTACGGCAGCCGTCAGCGTTCCTAAAAGACAGGATACCACCACCATCATGGGTTGCAGCTCTATTTTCACATGAAACTGCCGCGTCAAGCCCGGAGCCGGCGGCATCAGGATTCCCTGCTGCAAAAGGGTCACGTTCAGAAGCCAGCCGAGAAGGATACCGAAGATAGACCCGATCAGACCGATCAGAGTGCCTTCCCAAAGCAGAAGCATAAGCACATCCCGTGCCGACTCGCCGTTGGCGCGCAGGTGCCCAATCTCGGGCGTACGCTCCAGGACGGTGAAGGCCATGGTGTTGCCAATCCCGAGGGCCACGATCAGAATGATAATCCATTGGATGACCACAAACTGCTGACCAAGCCAATCAACCGCATGCTGATAGTAGACCTTGTCCAGTTCGGCAAACGAAGTGAGGTCCAGCTCGGGATGTTTTTCGCGGATGATCTGGGACACAGATGCCCAGTCCTCATCGTGCGCGAGTCCGAGTGCGATACTTTCCACGCGATCCGTATCGAGCAGCGGGGCAGCCGCGGCTCTCTGAATACGGAAGTGGCTGTCATCCAGTTCCTTCAAACCCGTTTGAAAAACACCGACCAGAATAAAATCGGCTCCGTTGAGGCTGCCATGAACGGTATTGGTCAGAAGCGTAACGCGGTCACCCGGTTTTACCGCCAGAGCCCGTGCCAATCCCTGCCCCAGGATGATGCCGTTGGGTTCATCCCGCAGCGTTCCGCCTTCGATCAGATTCATCGTATTGAAAAAATCCGCTTCGACGTGACCATCCACCGCGAGACCACGACCGGCGACATTCAGGTCACCGGCCTGCAGCATGGCCGGGAAATCAATGCGCGGGAAGACGTGACTGATGCCCGGCACCTGGGCCAGTTCCTGGATCAGCACTTCAGGCTGCTCAATCCAATGTTCCCACGGTTTTTCAAAAATCTGCTCGCGATAGCCTTTGGTATTCAGCTGCCCATGCCCGTACTTGGCATGAATCGTATTATCCTTGTACTGGCGCATGATGCCTTTATTGAAACCATCAAAGAGAAACAGCGCCGTGACACCGAAACCCACCGTTAAAAGTCCGACCAGACTGCGGCGGTAGTTACGGAGCAGGTTTAAAAACGCGATTTTAATGAGCATCGGCGGAACCTCCGGCCTGAAGATGGCCGTCTTTCAGATAAAGAACCCGGCTTGCATAGTCACGCGCCAGGGGATCATGGGAACTGATGATAATCGTCCGACCCTGCGCAGCCAAATTCTTAAGAAGCTGGAGTATGCTGCGGCCGGTGTCCTGATCAAGGCTCGCGGTCGGCTCATCAGCAAGGATAACAGCAGGATCCTTGGCCAGGGCTCGGGCAATCGCTACGCGCTGTCTTTGCCCGCCGCTCATATCCTGCGGACGCTTGTCTTTTTGCATCCCAAGATCCACGGCTTCCAAAGCCTTCCGCACCCGCTCTTTCCGTTCTGAAGCCGGAACGCCCTGCCTGGTCAGAAAAAACTCAACGTTCTCAGCAGCGGTCAGCACATCAAAAAGGTGGAAGCTCTGAAAAATAAATCCGAGCTGAAAGCGCCGGACTTCATTTTTCTTCGCTTCATCAATCGTCTGAAGATCCTGACCCTGAAAGGATATGCGACCCTTCTGCAAAGGCTCGATCAAGCCGAGAAGATTCAGGAGGGTTGATTTTCCCGAGCCACTCGGCCCCATGATCAGGCAGAATTCACCTGCTTTGATATCAAGGTTCACATCATGCAGCGCAGGAAAAACCTGAGGTCCCTGCTGATAGCTATGTGAGACGTTTTCACAGGAATAAAGGGAACTCATGGCGTCGCCCCACTGGATGAAAAGAGGACGGTCAGCACCGGACCCCAGATATGAACAAGCAAGGAAACACTGGCGAGTCCTTCGGCTATCTTGGGTTTTTCTTCACCGAAACGCGCACAGCCGATCCAGGTGAGCACAACCACCAGGATATAAGGCCAGCTCGCAGTCAGCGAGAACCCGGTTTTCAGAAGAACTCCGGCTATGGCCACAGCACTCGTGATCAGCATCAAACCGAGAGATCCACGACGCCCATAGACCGTGCGATAGGTCCTCAGGAGTTCATGCGCTTTGGGGTCGAGCTTTCTTGCGATTTCATAGGTGAAAAATGCGCCAAGGATCATCACACCGGACCAGATCGCGGTTCGGCTGTCGCGATCACCGACCAGATGCGCGGCCGACAGGACAAGCGGAATAATGATGAGCTGATGCGTCGTGGCATAAAAGAAGGGCCTTTGCTCCAGCCAGGCGCCGCAATAGAATTCCACATACATCAGGTAAAGCCAGGCTGTGGTCAAAAGCCAGAAATAGCCGGCATAATAAAGACCAAGGCTCAGGAGCACAAGGCCCAGGATGGATTGAGCCGCGAGGCATAAGCCAATCACCTTCTTCGCTGTGGAAAGCTTGACAAGACCGCGCGGCAGAGGCCGCTCCGGATGCGCGCTGATATCCTTTTTATAATCCTTCACCTCATCCATGAGACGGAGGCAGAAGAAAAAAAGCAGCATCATGAAAGGACCGACCACGCGCGCGGTCCAGTTGCTGTCTTGACTCAAAGCCAGCTGCCCCTGCCAGGCCATGCCTGTGGTCAGTAGCAGATAAACCGGCAATGGAAAACGTTCCTTGATGTAGGTCAACCACGGAAAATGCATTTCGCTCCCTTTAAACTGGCTTCCCGATCGATCCGTGCCTGATGACGGCGATCGCGGCGAATGGTCGTTTCATAAATTTCAGTCACATCGGGACAGACGCTGCGAATACTGCTGAGGCGCATCGCGGCCTGTTCCACATACACAGAACGCCCTTTTTCATGGCGTTTGATGAAGGCCATGCTGCTGCCGATCGCGGAATAAATTCTCTGTTCATCCGCAAAGTCCGCGGCCACCTGATGATCGCGCCCCTGATACCACCAGCCGCGTTCATCCTGCTCGACCCGATCCCCCAGGCGATGCCAGAGGCGGCCGGTTTCATCCTTATGCTTATGAAGGCGATTGGCCTCGGCATCGGTCAGATACTCAGGACAGACATGCGGCCCGCTGATCCAGAGCTGCTCATCCCTTTTCTGATGCTGAAGACCGCTCCAGGGTTCACCCAGATAAAGCGTTTGGAAATAGCCGCGCTCACGACTCCACAGGACAGCTTTTCGCGCATCCGAAGTAGCGACCGGCTCCGCTTCGGTACTGCCATAAACATGCGTGACCTCGGCCTCGGGCCAGAGCGCAAAGGCTCTTTCAAAAATCGCGCAATCGGTTTGCGCGCCCCCCACATGCAGGGCCTTCAGTTTTTTCAACTGCGCGCGCTGCATCACCCGCAAAAGAAAGGCCGGTCCGCAGGTGGAACTCACGGGCTGCAGATGATCGGGCAGACCATCCAGCTGGGATAGCACATCGTTTTTGGCTCGCGCGGGAATTACCACAGAACAGCGGCCATCTGCAAGATTTGCCAGGGCAAAGTTGGCGAAAATACAAAGATCGGCGCCGCTATGCTGATTAAAGTGAAGCGCCTCGTTCAAGGCCCGATGCTGAGCGCGCAGGTAACCGTGCGTGCGCACCATGCCCTTGGGTTTGCCGCTGGTGCCCGAAGTGAACGTGATAATGCAGGGATGATCATCGGGAAGATCCTGGGTCCCGATGGGATCCGCAGTTCCAGACAAAAGCTCCCGGGTCGAAATCCAATGTTTGATTTTCCGCGCACCGGGCACGCGCAGACCCCAGAGCTGACCGAGGCGGCCGGCAAGAAAAGCCTTGGGCTTTACGGTATTAAAAACATGCTGCAGACGTTCGAGAGGCATCCAGGGTTCGACCAGTACCGCGGTGATGCCGGCACGGGCCAGGGCCAGGATGGTTCCATAAAGGAGATGGCTCAGGTCAATGAAGAGCAGCACCTGATCACCGGCCTGCAAACCTTTCTTCTGAAGGATGGCACTGATTCTTCGGGCGAGATGATCCAAGTCCCCGAAACTGCAGCTGCCTGATCCAGGCAGCCAAAGGGCGGGATGATCGTTCTTCGCTTGAATCTGCTGGTCGATGAGTGTGGCCGCGTTCATGCTTCGTTCCCCTGGCGTTTTGCATAACCGCTCCATAATAGCAATTCTGCGCCGAAGGGAAACAGGAGAAGGGCTTCAGCCCTCGCTTTTCATACTCTCGAAAAGTTTATAATGCTCATCGGTCATACCCAGACGCCGGTATGTGGCTTCAGCCTGAGTATTTTTCCGATCCACATAGAGACGAATACCTGCGAGATCCGGCGTGCTCTGCACCTTGTTTTGAAGGAAGGCGTAGAATGTTCGGAAACAGCCGTTTCGCCGAAATTGCGGGACGACATAAACGGAATGGAGCCAGAGGACGCGTTTGGCCCGCCAGTCACTCCATTCGTACTGCACCATCGCGCAGCCCACTGCCTTGTCCTCGGCTGTGATCACGTAATAGACGCCATGATCGGGCATCTGCAGAAAGGTCTGAATCCCGCGGCGCACCGTGTCAGGATCCAGGCGCATCCCTTCCGATTCCCAGGCCATGGCCACCTGAAAAGCACAGAGCTGATCCACTTCCTCCATCCGGGCCGGACGCACGTGACATTCAGGGGGCATCCTGCAGCTTCCTTTCCAGATCGGCGAGCCGCTCTTCCATGATGCGGATCTTTTTGAAGTGATCCTTCATATGCCGCATATAAACCACGCCGCGCTTCCAATCACCGGCCGGCTCGGAAGGGAAACCAACATAGGTGCCGGGTTTATCGATGTTTTCAATAACGCCTGTTTTGGCTCCGATGCGGGTGCCGCTCGCGACATGCAGATGATCCGCAACTCCCGAGTGACCACCCATCAGCACCCAATCGCCGATTTTGGTGGAACCGGCAATACCGCTGAAAGCCGAGAACATACAGTTCTGTCCGACTTCCACGTTGTGACCGATGTGAACCTTGTCATCGAATTTGCAGCCGCGCTTCACCAGCGTTTCTCCGCTCGCCGCGCGGTCGATCGTTACCGAGGCGCCGCATTCCACATCATCCTCGATGCGCACGATACCGATCTGTGGGATTTTGCAGATTTCACCGCCGCTCACCGCAAAACCAAAACCATCGGCTCCAATGATGCATCCGGCGTGAAAGAGGCAGCGGGCCCCAATGCGACTGCCGTAGTAAACAACTGTTTGCGGATGCAGGATGCTGTCTTCACCGATGACCACATCCTGGCCGATATAAACATGCGGATAGAGGACAACGCGATCACCCAGCACGCTGCCTTTGGCTACGTAACTGTAGGCTCCAACAGTGACGTCCTTGCCGAGCGTCACACCCTCTTCGATGATGGCGGTGGGATGCACACCCTTGGGCCCGTGATCCACCTTATTATAGAGAAGGGCGATCTTCGCATAAGCGAAGTGTGGGTCCTTGTGCAAAAGCTGCGGGCCTTTGAATTGAGGCTGCAGCTCTTTGGTGATCAAAACCGAGGCCCGGCTTTCCGCGACATACTGCTGGAACGCTGTGCTCCCAAGGAAGGTCAGTTCGCCTTCCTGGGCGTTTTTGATGCCCGCGACCCCTTTGATTTCAGGATCGCCCGCTCCCGCGTTCTTCACCTCGACCTTGAGGTAAGCCGCGATTTCACTGATCCGCATCACGCCGCTCCTGTACAAATTTATCGACCAAGGCGGCCGCGCAGCCCACATAATCCGCAGGGGTCATGGCCAGGAGTCTTTCCTTCACCGCATCCGGCAGCTCAGGACATTCGCGAATGAGTTTCTGCAGATCGGCGGCTTCCACCGATTGACCGCGCGTGGCATTTTTCAGGCGCTCATAGGCATCGGTAATCTCATAGCGGCGCATGCAGGTTTGAATCGCTTCGGCCATGACTTCCCAGGATTGATTCAGATCGTCGGCCAGGGCCTTTTCATTGGGGCTGATCTTGCTTAAACCCTTAAGGAAGGATTCATAAGCAAGGACCGCGTGGCCGATGAAAGTTCCGAGCGTCCTTTGAACCGTGGAATCGGTGAGGTCACGCTGCCAGCGCGAGATCAAAAGCTTATCGCTGTAATGCGTCGCAAGGCTATTGGCCACACCCAGGTTGCCTTCGGCATTTTCAAAGTCAATCGGATTGATCTTGTGCGGCATGGTCGAGGAACCGATTTCCCCGGCCTTGGCCTGCTGCTTGAAGTACTCGATGGAAATATAGGACCAGATATCGCGGCAAAGTCCGAGCAGGATGGTATTGAAGCGCTTGATGCACTCGGCGTATTCCACCATGCTGTCATGATTTTCGATCTGCGTGGTCAGAAGATTTTGCTTCAGTCCGAGGCGCTTTTCAATGAAGCCCTTGGTCAGATAAACCCAATCCACATCCGGATAAGCAGCCAGATGCGCGTTGTAGTTGCCCACCGCACCGCTCATTTTGCCTTCCAAAGCGACGGCGGCCAGTTTTTGCCGCTGCTTCCACAGGCGATGAGCGAACACGGCCATTTCCTTGCCGAGCGTAGTCGGTGACGCAGTCTGTCCGTGGGTCCGCGAGAGCATAGGGAGAGTCTTATAACGCAGAGCCATCTCTTCCAGCTGCGAGACGATGCGATCCATCGTCGGCAGGATAACTTTCTGCCGCGTTTCATGCAGCATCAGTCCATAGGACAAGTTATTGATGTCTTCCGATGTGCAAGCGAAGTGGATGAAGGCGAGAATTTTTTGATTGGCACCCACTTCGGCCAGGGATTCCCGCAGATAGTATTCCACCGCTTTCACGTCGTGGTTTGTGGTTCTTTCCAGCTCCTTGATGCGAAGCAGCGCGGAGTCCGGCACCTGCTTCGCGAGTTGTTCGAGGCGCGCTTTGACCGCAGGAGTCAGCTCGAATTCACCGGGAAGTGCCGGATGATCAACCAGATGCAGTATCCATTCAGCCTCGACACGGATGCGAAACGACATAAGCCCGGCTTCGCTCAGCAAGGGGGCCAGGTTTTCGAGTTTGGTCCGATAACGTCCGTCAATGGCAGACAGGGCAAAGAGTTGGTCCTGAGAAGATCGTGTCAAGGAAGGCTCCTTATTGACATATATGGTTTTAAATTTAATGATTTTAGATACATAAGGCGACCCTCCTCTTACTTGCGACCAATCGCGACCAACTCAGACACTTGTCCCTTTTGCCACATTTCATGAGCCAGGTTAGTCAGAGCGGTCTTCGCGCGTTTAGCATAAGTCTTTATTGCTTTGTCCGAGACGTCGCCCAAAAGTTGTCCTGCTATACCGTAGTCCCCTCCAGTAGCATTAAAGATTTCGTTCGTCCACCCATGCCGCATGACATGTGTTGCGGTGTAATTGAAACCAGCCAATTTGAAGGCTCTGTTATATCTATTTCGAACTGTATGGTACCTGAAGAAATCGCCGTACTCATTTGGAAATACATAGTCATCTGGTCCTTTCTTGACACCGTCTCCGTATAGAGCTGACAAAGTTTTAAACGTCTGGGGAAACATCGGCAGCTCCTTTATACCACTGAGAGAATCCGAATTTTTGAATCCAGGCTCAACGGTTGGGGCTTCCCCTTTTTCCACTCCATAGACGACATGCTGATCTATTTGAATCCACGACAGGTGTGGAACTTCCCGGTTGAAAAGTACATGCTTCCACTTCATGGCTGCTACTTCTGATATTCTCAGAGCCTGATAAAACTGAGTCGTAGCCAAGTGTTTCAATATCGAACCTTCTTTCAATTTTTCCAGTTCAACACGGAAGAGTTGGAATTCTTCTTCCTTCACATCCTTTTTCTTGGGAATCCGAGGAACACTCAGCTTCGAATCTCTCCAATGTCGCTTTTTAACTGGAAGGCAGAAGCTCGTATCTTCTTCATAATATTCTCCGTAATATTCCAGTATTAGGCTGAGAATCATCAGTTCTCGGTCAAAGCTCAGGCGCCTCTTGGCTTGTGGATGATCGCCCAAATTCGCTTTCCTATCTGCCAGCCATGCATCAATGTCCTTCGAAGTAATCGCGTTGATCGGGAAATCAGACAACATTTGGAAATGTCTATCCGACAGAGCTTGGTATTGTATCCTGGTAGCTTTCCGTAAAGTTGGGAATTTTCGCACCCTCCACTCAAGCATAATCTGTTGAAATGTAGGACAGCTTATGAGCATTGGTGAGGAAGCATTTGACTGTGATTGGGATACAGAATTGTCGATAAAAGATTGCCAATTACGAGCATCTTCGAGACTCTCAAAGCACCCCGACATTCTCTTTTTTTTACCACCTGCATCGATCTCATATCGTCGAGCGACATAGATCTTACCCCTAGATGGCGGTCTATACTCCTTCTTGGCTTCGTCCCAAATATAGATTTTTCTGATATTTGGTGCCCCAGCAACAGGAGGATAAACACGATCTTTATCTTGAAAAACTTTCGGATTAAATTTTTTCATTGAGTGAATCTCCGTTGAAGCCAATCTTCAACTTCAAACACTCGAAATCTCACTGAACGACCTCGCCGCCTATACGGCAGTCCTTCCTTCATGTATTTATTCACGAAACTAATGGACATTCCGATATGCGAGGCGAGCAGTTTTTTCGTTATCCAATTTTCAAAGATCTCATCTTTTGCAAGGTTCCCAGAGGATACATTTAACTTTGCTTTGTGGGAAGACATCCACTTAAGATTTTTTTTGACTACCATTCTGTTACAATCTCCACGTCCAATGATGGTCTATTCCTTGCTGAATAATGATTTCGAATCACCATTGTCATATTTTTCGTTAGTTTCATGAGCCTCTTTGTACCCATCGACACTGCACTCAATTCCAGTCATCCAACCCGACCCATCAATCGCATGCTCCACCGACTTGATCACCCACTCCCCATCAATGCCGGCCCCGAAGCCTTGAACATCAATTTTCCGTTCGGCGGCCAGCTGCGCGTTGCCGGGGACTGTGAGGGTAAGGGTCTTCCCTTTGCGTGCCACTTCACGGAATTTTGTCTCAGCTGCCTTGCGCGCGCCTGCTTCCGTGATCTTGTTGTACTCAAGTTCAAGCACAACTCCTTCTTTGCCGTACATGACTTGACGCTTCTCCGCGGCGTCGTTGTCGTACCAGAAGGCACGGACCTCGGTGTAGCGACTTGTTTGATCGCCTGAGTATTCGAACCGGATTGGCTTTTCGATGCGGATGACAGGGATGGTGCCGTCCGGATCAGCCCCGCTTCTATCGGCGGGAGTCAGCATCAAATACCTGCCGCTGACCTTGATCGTAAGGTCATGACGGCGTCCAAGGCGGCAAAGAAAGGCCAGATCGGACTCGGTCTGGTCCTCGTGTTCAATCACAATGGATTTCAGCTCGTCGAAGATAGCCGTTTTGAGCCCATTTCTTCGTGCGATTTCCTCCGCGATGGCGCCAAGCGTGGTCCCGCCGGCAAGCGACCGGATGCCGGCTACGCGCTTTTGCTCGGTCTCGAAACTTGCAAGCGTTCTTGATGTTCCTATATTTATGAAGTGTTCGGCGATCGCCGGGTGATTTGCGGCGATGAATTCCGCAGTAATGTTTTCTGATGTCATTTTCTGGACTCCATAGTTGGCAATGACGCTTTCGAGTGTTGTGATCTCATCAATAAGACCGCGCCTTTGGGCTTCCGCTCCGACGAAGACCGAGCCCTGGCCAAAGTTTTCGAGGACCGTTTCGCGGCCGACGCCGCGGTTGCGGGCGACTTTTGAGATGAAGACTTCAGCGAGGCCATCAATGACAGCCTGCACCTCGCGCGCACCTTCCTCTGTTGCAGGATCACGGTTTTTGTTGGGGCTTTGGCTGGAGACAAAACAGATTTCTTCTTTATTTTTTTCTGATCTGAGCGCGGACTGTACGCCGATGCTTCCCACAATCGACGAGTCGGAGCCGAAGACGCGTTCGCAGGCGCTGGCGATCCAGTAAGCTGCGGACGCCCCAGTGCCCCCGATGTAGGCTGCAACTGGTTTCTGGCCGCGGGCTTCAAAAATATGATCCGCAAGTTCTGAACAGCCATTTGCCTCACCGCCGGGACTGTCAATATCAAGGACGATGCTCTTAACCTCATCGGAGGCCAGCATCTGGTGAAAGTCGCGGAGCACCGTTTCGTAGCTGGTTGCCCCGCAGTGCTCGGTCATGAGATTTGCGCGTTTGAATAGAGGACCACGGACCGGGATGATTCCCACCCCGCCCCGGATAATTGCTTTCTCCGTAGTCTTGAGTCTTTTGCCGAGGATTTTTTCGAGAGCCTCGATGTCACCATGTCTTTCGACGACCGACAGTATGAGACGCAAAGCCTCCTCGGTCATGGCCCATTGTGAATTTAGAATTTGATTGAGTGCAAAGGACAATGTTAACCCCAGAGCAAGCTGGGGTCTACACTATCGCTGAAATACTTGCCATGTGAAGGTTCCAGGTGTCCGCTTGGTTGCGGACAGTCGCGCTTCATTTATCCTTGACTGCTTCAATGTGAGCGAACCACAAGCATCGGCTAACTGAGGAATTCACTCGATATATTCTGCTCTTATCACCTAGATTCTGTGACCAGCAGAGAGTGCATTTATTGACGAGCACAGCGCGAGAGAGAACATCGGCACATATGTTTGCCCACTACAATGCCGAACTGCGCCATCACGGGTTTTGTGATTTCACTACAGACTATGTCCACGGAGTGAATAACGTAAGCAAAGTGCTGGCGAAGCTAGAATCGTTGAATTACACAGCAATAGGATCCGTCGGGAATACTGCCAGGTGGCTCAGGCAGCAACGCTCGCGCATGGCTTTAGGTTCGCTCAAACCATGTCCGGGGCGTGTGAATAGACGGAATTTGACGAAGCGTCGGCCTTCTTCGAAGGCTGACATTGGCTTTCCTCTCCAATAGTTGAGGACTTTGCAGGCTCGAAATTCGAAAAAAGAAAAGGCAGCCTTAAGAGACTTTTGGATGCCAGTAATGGCGTAGATATGACAGCTGTAATTCCCAGGAAAAAAAATGCGAGGATGGTCTGATGACCGTCGGCAGTGCCTTGATGGGAAGCAATTGCAGGTGTAAAGACCTCACTGAAGTCAAGGCGCAGCCACGTTGTTGTTTACCTGCAAGACGTTAAACATGCGCAATGCGCTGTTAGGTTTAGGGGTGTCCCAGTTCACTTAGACTTTGAGGGTGGGGGGGAGGCGATTATCGTGTCCGAATAGTCCTGAAGTGAATAACAACCTTCGCCAAAAATGAATATGCATTGGAAAGTGGAAACTTGGCCAGTGCTGGGACAAAAAAACGTTTGCTTTCCGTCATTTTCGCTTAAGCAATAA
Source organism: Oligoflexus sp. (assembly GCF_035712445.1). Taxonomy (NCBI): domain Bacteria; kingdom Pseudomonadati; phylum Bdellovibrionota; class Oligoflexia; order Oligoflexales; family Oligoflexaceae; genus Oligoflexus; species Oligoflexus sp. The sequence goes on from NZ_DASTAT010000111.1 coordinate 76,685, forward strand.
AGTCCTTTAGGACCGCTACAATTTCCGGATCTTATCCAGCAGCACTTGCATGCAGCTGGGAGAGGGTCCTCAAGTGCTTTTGTTCCGTTATTCCTGAGTTCCATTTTTTTTTTCTCGCGGTTTTTTACTGCTTCTATATATTCCTTGTCACTCATCAGACGCGTTGCGGTTCCCGGAGCTTGAACGTCTTCGTTTGGCTTAAATTCCTTATTTAAAACGTTTGAGCTGCGGGTGCCGCCATCATGACAACATGCCGACATTGCTATGATTATTGTAGCAATCATCAAGAATCGCATTACTAAGTCCTCCGAAAGTTTTTTCATTTTCCGCGCGAAAATGGTCATCCAAGGTATCGGCAATGAAGAGTTGCAAGTTAATATCTGCGATACGAACTGGGGGGGTATACAGTTTTGAAAGATAGGCAGTAGGGGCGTAATTTAATGTAAGAGGGATCCTGGAGAACGTAAACAGGGCTACTAAGTTTATCCTGTCATCAAGATAAGTTAAAAGAGCAAACCTTGCTCATTCAGCAACCGGGTTTTGACCTGCATTAATAATCGCCAACTTCTCCCAATGAAAGAAACTTCCGTGATAAATTCGTATCCACCTTGAACTTTCTATTAAAAGGATGTTTTTTTAGGTCGCTCAAATAGACTCATTTTGTCAATCATCGCCTAAAATTCTTAAACTACGATGTGGATGAAGGCTTTCGATGGAGCCCATTATAGGCCCCGAGGGTACCCCGCCAAATTCCTCCATTGATAAGTTGAATCTCCTGTGCCACTAAGCACAAGCAAGGAGATCGACATGAAGAAGAGTCGTTTCACGGAAGAACAAATCATCAAGGCCCTGAAGCGCCAGGAGTCAGGCGAGAAGGTCCAGGATGTCTGCCGGGATCTTGGGGTTAGCCAGCAGGCGTTTTACAAATGGAAAGCTAAATACGGCGGCCTGGAGGTTTCCGAAGCCCAGCGGCTAAAAGCGCTGGAAGACGAGAATCGCAGGCTGAAACAGCTTGTGGCTGAGCAAGCCTTGGATAATCAGGCGCTTCGGTTTCTCGTTGAAAAAAAGTTCTAGGGCCTGACGACGAGCGCAAGGCCGTCGAGCTTATTCAAGAAGCCTTCGGCACCAGTCAGCGTCGGGCCTGCAAGATAGTAGGAGCGGATCGTTCCACCATTCCGTGCGAGAAGAGGCCAACTGAGGACCATCAAATTCTCGATAGAATGAAAGATATCCTGGAGGAACGCCCGCGCTTCGGTTGCCCTCGTGTGCATCTTGTACTGCAAAGTGAAGGCCTTGTTCAAAACCACAAACGGACTGAGCGGATATACTATGGTCACGGCCTTCAGCTTAAGAAGCGCAAGCCGAAGCGCCGAGTATATAAGCCAGAGAATCCGCTGCCGCCACTGACCAAGGCCAATACCCGCTGGTCGATGGACTTCGTGCACGACAACCTTGCAAGCGGCCGTTCATTCAGAATTCTCACGATCATTGACGAATGGTCAAGGGAATGCCCTGCAATGGAGGTCGACACTTCACTTTCCGGCCATCGCGTAGTCCGTGTCCTTGAAAAGCTGAAGGCTGAAAGGGGTCTGCCCGAGGAGATAGGCGTTGACCAGGGACCGGAATTCATCAGCAAAGCCCTTACGAAATGGGCTCTGGATAATGGAGTCAGGCTTCACTACGCAAGTCCCGGCGACAAGAACGAGAATGCCTTTATCGAAAGTTTCAACGGGCGTCTTCGCGATGAATGCCTGAACATGTACTGGTTCTCGAATCTGAAGGATGCGCGAGATATCGTCGAGGACTGGCGAATTGATTACAACGAGAAAAGACCGCATACCTCTCTGGGAGGCATGACGCCGAGCAAATTTGCAGAGACAAAGGGATTACGTCTAGCAGGCTGATTCAATTTCTTTCTGGAAGAAAATCAGGGGTATGCTCGAGGGCATCCGCATTTCCGTGAGAACGCTTTGCGATTGGTTGGAAGTGCCCAGATCGTCCCTCTATCGGGAGCCGAAAGAAAGACGCCGCTACAAGCTCAATGAGGGCCTTGTAAGCGAGATAAGGGCCATCATCAACGCCAAGCCGCAGGCGGGCGTGAGAACCATTCATTGGACCCTGAACAGAGGACGCGGGAAACGCGTCAACATCAAGGCCGTTCATAGGATTATGAAGATCAAAGGCTGGCTCATGCATAAGCGTCCCAAAGGATTGAGGCCACGGGTGGAAGGCTGGGCAAGCCGCACATCCAAACCTGACGTTCGCTGGGCCGTGGATATGAGCCATTTCATGACCAGCAAAGACGGTTGGTGCCATATCACGGCGGTCATCGACTGCTGTGACAGATCCATTGTCGGCTGGCGCGTATCGAAGTCAGGCAAGGCGAAGGTGGCGGCGGCAGCATTGGAGGATGCATTAATCAAGCGGCGCCCTACGGCTGGCCTGAAGCTGCGTTCAGACAACGGCTTGATCTTTGGAGCAGAAGATTTTCATAAGGTGGTCAGAGGTGCGGGCATCAAGCAGGAATTCATAACCCCTTACACTCCCGAGCAAAATGGTCTTATCGAAAGATGGTTCAGAACCTTGAAAACGTAAGCGCTCAGCCACACCCAGGGTCGCTGGTTGACCACAGCTGGTTAATACCTCGTCGAGAAATTCCACGGCAGAAGAGCTTCGATCTCATTAGCGGAGACAGCTTTGGGAAGCTCAGAAAAAAGGTGGGCGAGATAATCGTAAGGCTCGATGCCATTCGCGCGAGCGGTTATCACAAGGCTATAAAGAGCAGCACTGGCATTTGCGCCTTTAACAGTATCGGAAAACATCCAGGCTTTCCTGCCCAGAGCAAACGGCCTTATCGAATTCTCGACAATATTTGTATCAAGTCCAATGATCGGATCATTCAGGAAGCGAATTAGCTTCGGCCATTGGCTATCCATGTATGCGAGCGCCTGGCCGGTAAGGGACTTCGGTGGAACCTTATGCATGGCTGAGTCCAGCCATGAACGAAGATCCTCAACAATCTGCTTTGATTGAGTCTGGCGAGCATGAAGCCGCTCAGAAGAAGTTGAACATGAATGTTCAATTCGATAAAGGTTTTTAATGGCATCCAGCGCATGCTCAGCGAAAGTGGCCTTGGCTCCAGCTTTCTGACCCTTTAATGCTTCCATGAATTTTCTTCGGACATGAACCCAATCCCCTACGTGGACTATGCCGGGAACAAGCCCAAGCGGCGAATAGCCTTCGTAGCCATCGGTTTGCACATAACCTCTGTAGCCTTTGAATATCCTCAAAGGAACTTCACTGCTTCGTGATGAAGCGAACTCATATAAGACAATTTTCTTCCCGTCTTCGTCCCATCTCGCAGTAACCCACATAAAGCTCTTGCTGGTAGGCTTTTTGCCTGGAACCTTTAAAACCTGAATTGGCGTTTCGTCGCACTGGATAATCGGACCTTCAAGCATTTTCTCGCGCATCATATTGATAACGGGCGTCACCAACTCACTGCATCGAATCATCCAACTGGCAAGAGTTGCACGCGGGATATCGCAGCCGATCCTTTGAAGGATTCCTTCCTGGCGATAAAGCGGCATGCCGTCTGCATACTTCGCAGTCGTTACAAAAGCGAGGAGTCCGGAATGTGTCAGCTATTTTGATACAGTGCTGAAGAAAGTTTAAGAAACTTTTCTACCCAAGTACGAACATGGATTGTCGCGTGACTGGGATGTTGATCCCGACCTTATCCTGCGGA
>NZ_DASTAT010000112.1 GCF_035712445.1 Oligoflexus sp.
GGTATAAGGTCACCTCATCCTGACCAAATTCCCTTCTGTTTGCCAATGAAGGAGTCTCCATGGGCCTCAGGATTCGCACGAACGTCCAATCTCTGACGGCGCAGAGACACATGGGCCTTTCCAATCAGAAGGTCAGTAGCCACATGGAGAAACTCTCCTCGGGCTACCGCATCAACAAAGCTGCTGATGATGCTGCGGGTCTGGCGATTTCGGACAGTTTGCATGCCGATATCCGCTCCCTGGCTCAGGCGCGTCGTAACGCGAACGATGCGGTTTCCATGCTGCAGGTGGCGGAAGGCAGTTTGGAGGAAGTCACAAGTATCGTGACGCGCCTCAAGGAACTTTCCGTGCAGGCCGCATCGGATACTGTGGGTGCCCGCGAACGTGAATTCCTGAATCGTGAATTCATGGCGCTCAAGGACGAAGTGGACCGTATCGTTCTCTCCACAGAATTCAACGGCACGCGCATGCTGATCGGTAATGGCGACGTCGCTCCCGAGCTGCTGGAATCGCACAACCAGTTTCCTTTGGAAATGCAGATCGGCAAAGATTACATCACGCCGCCTGACTCCCTTGAAGCCCGTAACCCTGTGAACATTATCCGTCTCGACTTCAGCAAGATGAATGCCGCGACCGAGGGTGAGAACTCGCTCGACCTTGGCAGCGCCGGCAATGAAGCGGGAACGCGGATTGATAACAAGATTGATGCGCAGAACTCGATGGCGAAAGTGGATGCGGCCCTGGGTCGCATTGCCGACTATCGCGCGACCATCGGTGCGGCCCAGAACCGTCTGGGTTCCACGGAACGAAACCTCGGTGTGGCGATCGAAAACCTCTCCGCCGCCCGTTCACGGATTCGCGATGCGGACTTCGCTTATGAAACCGCGGAATTCACCCAGGGGAACATTCTGCTTCAGGCTGGATCATCCATTCTTTCGCAGGCGAACAAGCTTCCTCAGGTCGCGCTCAACCTCGTACAAAACCTGGGATAATACGAAGGCGGGGTGACTCGTCCCCTTCGGCCCAGGTCCTCAGCTTGCCACCTCCCTTGGCCCTGGTGTATAGGGCCAAACAGGGAGGAAGCGCATATGGCCACACCACGCCTCTATATCACAGCCGCCGATCTTATCAGTCCTGCCGGTTGGGGACCTCACGTTCATTTGGACGGGCTCTTCAGCGACCGCTGTTTTTTGCGGCGTGAGGGCGCTTATATCCAGGGGCGATTGCCGGCAAAAATTCGCGAGGCCTTGGATCAATCCGCGGAAGAAAAGTCACTGAAGCATCAGGATCCTTTAACGCGATTGGCTGTTCTCCTGGTGCGGGGCATGGCGGAAAAAAATCGCATCGCCTCGGAATTCGGTGTGGTTTTTGGTTCGTCGCGCGGACCCACCCATCGTTTGGAATCCAGCATTCACGATCACCTGCAGCATAAAAAACTGCATCCACTCACAAGCCCGACATCGACAGCCAGCTCCCTGCCGGCGGCCGTGGCTCGTGACATCGGCCTGGAAGGTCCTTCGCTGTTTGTGTCCGCGGCCTGCTCCACTGGACTTCATGCTGTGATTCAGGCGGCCGCTTCCGTCCATATGGGTTTGGCCAAAGGCATGATCGCCGGCGGCGCCGAATTCTCGAATACCGAATACACCCTGGACATGCTGCAGGCTGCGAAGGTTTATGCCGCCTCTGATGCGAGCGAGTATCCCTGCCAGCCGGGAGGCGACGAACGCACGGGCATGGTCCTGAGCGAAGGTGCCGCCGCCGTGATCCTCGATTCCGATCCCTGGTTCCCGCCGCTCGGTGAACTCGTCGGGTGGGGAGCCGCGACGGAAAAATCCACGCTCACAGGCATTTCCGCGGATGGTGCGGTACTCGGGAAAGCCATTCAGAAAGCGCTCGATACGGCTGATCTTAAAGCCGATGACATCGATCTGATCGTCGGGCACGGCGCCGGCACCAAAAAGGGTGACGCTGCGGAACTCGCCGCTTATGACGATATCTTTGCAGGCCGCGTGCCGATCGTTTTTCATAAGTGGATGTTCGGTCACATGCTGGGCGCCTCGGCCTGCGCGAGTCTGATCCTGGGCATGCATCACCTGATTCAGGGCCAGCTGCCGCCGCACCCTTATCTGGGATTCGGTGAAGCCGGACGCGGCGAAAGACGTCTGCATCAGCAGCGTCATCTGCTCGTCACCGCGCTCGGTTTTGGTGGCAATGCGGCGGCTGTGATCGTCAAAAACCCTGCACTGAGTCAGGTTTGAGACGGCAGGGCTCTGACGCTTTGAAGTCAGGGCCTTGACAGGCGGCAAATTCAGCCGTGTGAAGCCGAAGACAGGATCTTTGGTGCTTTGCTTCAAGAGAAGAGATTTTCCCAGCGCTTTCCTCAGTCCAGCAAATTCCTCGCGTCATCATCCCGTCATGGTCCACTTATTGCTTTTCACTCCCTGAGTGCAAAGTAGAGGTGGACCGTTATGCTGAAGAACATTTACACGCCATTGGCTGGAGCGATCTCGCAGGAGCGTGCCCTCGAAATGATCGCCAACAATCTGGCGAACGTGAATACGGTTGGCTTCAAAGGTGACAACGTTACCTTCACACTCCAGGAACCCGAGCCCTACAAAAACTACCCGGATCCCCTGCCGCCAGCCAATTTCAAGCAGGATATGAGCGAAGTCTTCCCCCTGCGCGGCAACGAGATGTCCTATGTGGGCGTTGCGGCCATGCATAAGGATATGTCCCAGGGTCCAGCACAGAATACCCAGAATCCCTATGATCTTATGATCGAAGGCCAGGGCTTCCTCGCCGCGCAAACCTCGGAAGGCGTGCGCTACACACGGGCTGGAAACCTGACCGTTTCCCAGGACGGTGTGCTCGTGACCAAGCAGGGTGATCCTGTGATGGGCGAAAAGGGTCTGATCTATGTGCGGGGAACTCAGTTCGAAGTGAATACCCGCGGTGAAGTTTTTCAGGACGGCCAGCTTTTGGATCGCCTGAAACTCGTCAACTTCCAAAATCCCCAGGACAACCTGGAACGCGTGGGGAACAACTATTACCAGTACGCAGGCCGTGAGGAGGATATCCTTCCCGCACGGAATGCGAGCATCCGTCAGGGTTTTTTGGAAGGTTCCAATGTGAACGCGATCAAAAACCTGACCAGCATGATCATCGCGCATCGTTCGTATGAAGCCTATCAAAAAGCCGTCTCGAACTATGATCAGATCATGGAAAAATCATCCAACGCCATCGGCGACGTTAGAGCCTAAGGAGTTTGAATTATGATGCGTTCCCTTTTCACAGCCGCTACCGGTATGGAATCCCAGCAGGTAACCATCGATACCATTTCCAACAACCTTGCTAACGTGAATACGACGGCCTTCAAACGCTCGCGTGCCAACTTTCATGACCTTCTCTATCAAACGCTGAAAGCGCCGGGCCAGAATTCAACGGCTGGAACCGTGGTTCCCACTGGGATTCAGATCGGTGCCGGTTCGCGGATTTCCTCGGTTGAAAAGATGTTCAACGAGGGCGCGATCCGCGTCACGAACAAGACCACCGACCTTATGATCGAAGGCCAGGGTTTCTTCCGCGTGCAGAAAGATGACGGCACCGTCGCCTTCACCCGCGACGGTAGCTTTAAAATCGACAATACCGGCCGCCTTGTAACCTCGGAAGGTTTTCCCCTGGTGCCTGAAATCGTGGTGCCGGAAAACGTCACGAGCGACAAACTTCATGTGGGCCTGGATGGAACGGTGACCGTGCGCGTCGGCAACGAATCGCAGGACATCGGCCAGATCGTGCTCGCAAACTTTGTGAACCCTACGGGCCTTGAATCCCTGGGCCGTAACCTTTACGCCAACACACCCGCAAGTGGCGAGGCGCTGCAGGGTCAGCCGAATACCCAAGGCTTTGGCCGCATCGGTCAGGGCGAACTGGAAGCCTCGAACGTGAATATCGTCGAGGAAATGGTCAATATGATTTCCGGTCAGCGCGCCTATGAAATCAACTCGAAGGTGATACAGACCGGCGATCAAATGCTCCAGCAAACCAATAATATTCGCTGATAGTGGATGACCATGGCCGTACGTTTCTTCATTTTGCTTCTGATCTTCGCCCCGGCCGCATGGGGCGCAGAGCCCGTTCCGGTTTCGGCGCTCTATGGTCAGGTCAAGGGCGCAGCCCAGCCGACCCTGCCTTTGACGCTCGAAAGCACTCTGATCGTTCAGGAGCAAAGCGAAATCAAACGGGCCCGCGTTTATATGCAGGATATCGCCCGCTGCCAGGGTTCGGTCCTGCTTTGCCGCGATCTTCTTGCGATCGACCTGGGCACCAGCCCCAAAGCCGGTCAGGAAAAATCCTTCACCGAGGCCGATCTGCGCAAAGCCATCGACCTTGAACTGCCTCAGCAGAAGGTGAGTATTGAGGCGCCGCAGCGCATCCGTCTTCTGGCGACCGCCCTGCCTGTCGATCCCGCTCGTGTGCGGGAGCAGGTGGAAGCGCGGCTGCCGGAACTCGACGGCCCCTATCGTTTCACACTGAGCAACGTGCGCGTTCCGGTCGGCCTGCGTCTGCGGCACGACAATTACCGTATAGATTTTCCCAGCTGGGCCCAGGATTTCAGCTTCATTCGGCAGAATCCGCGGCGTGCGCTGGTCAATGTCCTGGTGAGATTGATCGATCAGGAGCCAGGAAGCAGCGAACAATTCGATGTGACCGCTCAGGTAACGCTGCGGGCTGAAGTGCAGGCGGCCGTTGTTGTCAAAGCCATGGAACGCGGTCAACTCCTGAATCCCGATGCGGTCGCCTTTCAATGGGTGCCGTATCAGGAAAACGTCGTTCGTGACGCCGCGTCCCTGGAAAAACAGATTCTACGTGTGACCGCGCGTCCCGGTCAGGTGCTGCGGATTTACGATTTGATCCGCGATCCCGATGTCAAACGCGGCGAGCGTGTCGAAGCATCCGTCGTCTCAGCCGGTGTCAAAATGAATAGCGCGGCCCAGGCGATGGAATCCGCAGCGATTGGGCAGCGCATTCGCGTGCAGCTCGATACGACGAAACGTCAGGTCATGGCAACTGTTATAGGGCCTTCAAAGGTCGAGGTACACATGCCATGAGAAGTTTGTGTATGATAATTCTTACAAGTTTATTAGGCGCCTGTCAGACAGGTGTTTTCCCGATCTCGCAAAGGGAGTATCTCAGTGAGAAGGAAGGCAAATCTCCCCATCTGGGTCATCGACGACCTGTTGAAGAGAAATCAGAATCAAGCCCAGAAATCTACGTTAAAAGAGAAAACCTTGCAGTTGTTCCTAAAGAGACCCAAAACTTCACAGGTTCTCTCTTATCACTGAAAAGAGCCGAAAACTCCCTGTTCATGGAGCCGCCACGCGGCGCTGTCGGCGAGACTTTGGATGTTCTTGTCAAAGTCAATCGCACAGAAGGCGCTGCCACACCTCCCGCTGCGCCCGCAGCGCCCACGCCCGGTACCCCAGCAGGTGCCGCTGGGAAAGGTCCGCAGGATGAGTTGATCGCTGCTCTGCCGAAGCTGGAGCCCGAGGATAAAACGCCCAAGGTCCCGTCGGTCATCAAAATGCGTGTTCTGCGCGAACTTGAAAATGGCGATGTCATCGTCGAAGCGACGCGTGCAAGTACGAACGAGTGGGATGCGAATTCCATCCGAGCGGTTTCCCGCATTCCGCGTCTGCGCCTCGCGAGCAACCAACCGCTCACCACCCTCGATCTGGTGGATGTGGATTGGTATGAGCAGCAGGGCGCGAACACGATCGCGCGCGAGTCGTCGGGCTGGGAGGATGAGTATTCTCTCCGCTGGGCGGGCTTCGAAGAGGCGCGTTCGAAAACCGCCATTGAACTCGAAAACAAACGCAAGGATCTGCAGAAGGTCAAAGACCGTCTTCAGGATCGTATTGTCAACATGAGCAAGGAACGCGGCCAGATTGCAGCGGAGCGCGAGCGTGTTCGCAAATTGCGTGAGGAAGCCGAACAGAAATTGAACGAACTCAATAAAAAGGTCGCTGACCAAAACGGCCTGATCGAACAGCAGAAGGATACCATTCAAAAGCAGCAGGCTTTGCTGAATGAAGTTTCCAGCAACCCGGACAAGGCCCAGAAGGCTCCTGCCCCTGATGCGAAAAAAACCACTCCACCTGCTGAGGCCCCGCAATGAAAAATATGCTGCGCTCCCAACGTGTCTGGCTTTGGATTCTGCGCTTTCTCGTGCTGGTCTTCACCACGCCGGTGGCTTTGGGCCAGGCGGTTCGCATCAAAGACCTCGCCAATCTTCGCGGTGATCGCACCAATACGCTCATGGGATATGGGCTGGTGGTCGGTCTTAATAAAACAGGTGATTCAGCGGCCTCATTAACGACCAACAAAGCGGTCAACACGCTGCTCGGACGTTTGGGAATGACGCCGGATAATCCCCAGGTGACTTCGCAGGCGATCGCTTCAGTGATCGTGACCGCCGAGCTGCCCGCGTTCGCCAACGTCGGTGATCGCATCGATGTGCGTTTGTCCGTGCTTGCCGATGCCACGAGTCTTGCCGGTGGAACCCTTCTCATGACCCAGCTCAGAGCCGGTGACGGCGAGGTTTACGCCGTAGCCGAAGGGGCCATCATCGTTGGCCAGGCCAGTGGCAAAGGTGCCAGAATTTTGACAGTTGCGCGCATCGCGGACGGTGGTACGATCGAACGCGAATTCGCACCGGCCCTGGTGAAGAACAATGCGATTGATCTGAACTTGCGCCAGCCCGATTTTACAACGAGTGATCGGGTCAGCCAGACGATCAATCAGCACTTTCGCATGTTCCTGGCCACATCAGTGAATGCCGCACAGGTCAAGGTCCTGGTGCCGGAAGACTATCAGGCAAAACTGACAAGCTTCATCGCTGAAATCGAAGGCTTGACCGTGGAACCCGATCAGAAAGCGGTCGTCATCGTCAATGAACGCACTGGCACTGTGGTGATGGGGGGGGATGTTAAAATCAGTGATGTTGTGGTATCCCATAATGGGCTGAGCATTGAAGTCGGTTCCGGAAAGAATGCGAAGAAGGAAAGCGTGGTCCCTGTGCAGGGCACAACCATCGGTGATTTGGTGAAGAGTTTGAATCAGATGGGTGTGAAGCCGGAGGACCTTGTGAGCATACTGCAGTCCCTGCATGCGTCCGGCGCATTGAAAGCGGACATCAAACTCCTGTGAGGCGGTGATGACGGCTATCGACAAGGTTGCCAGTTATGCAATGGATTCAGCGAATTTCGACCGATTTTCCCAGGTTAACCAGAAGACCACGGAAAACGTCGAAGCCATCAAAAAATTAGCGGACGAGTTTGAGGGCATTTTTCTCGAAATCGTGTTAAAATCAATGCGAGAGACGATCGATAAAACGCAGATGACGGATGGCGGAAACGGCGAGCAAATTTTCCAATCCATGCTCGACTCGGAATATGCCAAGAATCTTGCGAATCAAAGGACCACTGGATTGGCGGCTTCCATCGAACAGCACCTGCTCGGCATGATGGGGGAAACCAAAGTCTCGGATGTCATGCAGAAAGCTGCAGGCATGGCCCAGTACAACAAGGCCAAGTAACGGGGAGGGTTTTATGGACAGTACAAAAGTCGGCCCAGGCATCGCTTCCGGTTTGACGAACAATGCTCCCGTTCAAAAGTCCAAAGGGGTTCAGAAGGACCTCGATAAGCTCGTCCAGAACAAGGACAGTAAAGACAAAAGCGATTTCAATGTGAATATCTCCGCGAAGTCGAAGGAAATGGCCGAAGCGCGGATGAAGGCTCTTGATATCGCCCGCAATACTCCGGACATTCGCGAAGACAAGGTCGCCGACCTGAAGCGTCGCATCGAATCGGGTGAATACAAAGCGGATGCGGGCAACATCGCCGATGGCATGATGCGCGAAGCCATTCGCGATGAACTTTCCAAAAATCCCCCGGAACTTTAAAAACTATACGCATGACACCATCGGCCTGGCATGAGCGCCGGGCTACTTCGGTCAGAGTCCGCCGTTCATGGAGGATGTCCGGAACGCGGATGAATTGAGGGTGACATGACCCCGGACATTCTCGTCAAAAAAATGGAAGCGCTCGGGCGTCTTTGCCAGCAGCTTGAAGGGGCCCTCGCGGCCTTTGATACCGTGCTCGATCGCGAGAACACGGCTATCGCGCGTTCGGATATCCATGAACTGGAAAGCATCACCCAGGAAAAGGTGGCCTTCGGTATGGGCGTCGAAGACAGAGCCCAGAAAATCCGCAAGGCCATCGACGAGTTCGCGGCCTATCTGCAGATTCCGCATTCGAACGAGCCTATTCAGCTGGAAGAAATTCTGCATCAGCTTGAAAAAAATCTCGCTGGCAGCTTCGATGAGGCCCTCGCCACGCTCGGCGGCCACGTCAAAGCCCTGGCCGCCGAGCGGCAGCGCATTTTTCCCAAGATCGAGGCCAACGCCTATATGGTGAAAAAACTTCTGCAGTATCACCGGGAAACCTATGCGTTCTGGCAAGCTGTCGCCAGTGAATCGGAAGCGGTATATGGCAAGACCGGCAAGGCCGTAACGGCTCCGAAAAAGTCCATCCTCACCGTAAGGACGTGATGCATGGGTGGTCTGTTTCATACCCTTAATGTCGGCGCGGAATCGCTCTATGCCAGCCGCCAGGGTGTGGACACGGCCGGTCATAACATTGCCAATGCGCAGACCGAGGGCTTCTCCCGGCAAAGGGTGAACCTTGAACAACGATATCCCTCGGAAACCCGGGGGGTTCTGATTGGGAACGGTGTGTTCGTCAAGAACATCACGCGTGCCCACGACATGTATTTGGAAAAGCAGATCAACGACACCAACCAGAATCTCGGCCAAAGCACAGCGCGCTTTGAAGCCATGAAACCCCTGGAAGGCATCTATAGCCCCGAGCTGAATAACACGCTGTCGAACGAACTCGACCGCTTCTTCAATTCACTCCAGGACCTCAGTAATTTTCCTGAGGAACTGACCGTTCGAACCTCGGTTCGCGAGAACGCGCAGAACCTTGTGAATTCCTTTCATCGCATTGATTCCAGCCTGAAAATGCAGCGCGATGACATCAACCAAAGGGTGGCTGGTGAAGTCGGCGAGGTCTCGACGCTGCTCAAGGAAATCGCCAAGCTGAATATCGCCATCAAAACCGCGGAAACCACCAACAGCCCCGAGGTTCCCGATCTTTTGGATCAGCAGGATAAAATGCTCCGCGACCTGACCCAGAAGATTGATGTGAACTACTACCGCGGCGAGCATGGAATGGTCGTCGTTCGCGGTCCACAGGAAACGCTCCTCGTCGATCGCGGCTACGAGGCGAAATTCGAAGTGGTCCAGCGCGAGGGCACCAACCTTTACGATGTGGTTGTGATCGACGGTTCCTCTCATCAACCCACCGTGGTCACCGAGGTCAATAAAAGGGGACGGCTCGCCGGTCTGATTCAGGTCCGCGATCATGTGATACCCGACATGCTCCAGCACAATAACGCGATGGCCGCGACTTTCGCCGAGCACATGAATGCGATCCATCAGCAGGGTTTTGGTATCAAAGATTTTAAAGAGACAACCGGCCGTAATTTCTTCGACTTGGGCGGCGATCCCGCGAATGCTGCCGCAAACATCCGTTTGGATGGTATGATCGAAGAGAGCACGGATGCGATTTCCGTCGCCTCATCGCCCAACGCGCCCGGCGATAACGTGATGGCGAACCAGATGCTCCGGCTCAAAGAGGCCAAGCTCATGGGCGATGGCCGCTCCACCATGCAGGACTACTACGCGAGTTATGTCGGCGGCTTCGGTCTCGATCTGGTTCGCTCCGAGCAGGTGAGGAAAGCCGATGACACCCTGACCCAGAATCTGAGCGCGCGCCGTGAAGCGGTCTCCGGTGTGTCGATGGACGAGGAAGCCACCAATCTCCTCAAGTGGCAGGCAAACTTCACCGCCTCGTCCAAGGTGATAACCACGATTGATGAAATGCTCGATACCGTTCTGCAATTGAAACGCTAAGGTCTAAACCATGCGTATCTCGGATCGACAGCGCTATGCCCTGGCCAACTCTCGCGTGGATACCGCGAAGAGTGATAATACAGTCATGCTTGAACAGCTATCGACGCAGAAACGCATCAACCGTGTGTCCGATGATCCGATCGGCATGGGGCAGGCGCTCAAGCGCAAAACGCAGATCAACAACTACGATCAGTTCATCAAGAACATCGAATTTTCCAAAGGCTTTCTGGAACGCACGGAAGCGTCCCTGCAGGGCATTACGGAAAATCTGATGCGCGCCAAGGAACTGTCCGTGAGCCTGGCCAACTCCACCTACGGACCGAGCAGCCGCGAAGCGGCGGCCCTTGAGATTCGCGAGATGATCGAAGGCGTCGTATCCCTGGCCAACTCCACCTATGGCAACCGCTATCTGTTCGGAGGCTTTCGCACGCAGACCCCACCGGTCAGCCGCGAGGGTGGCTTCATGGGCGATGACGGGGCGATCTTCCTCCAGATTGACGATGGCACGTTCCGCCAGGTCAACCTTCAGGCCCGGAATCTTTTCGAGCCCAGCGCCGATGAGCGTGAAGACGGGCACTTTGGAATGATCCATACCCTTCAGATCCTGAACGATGCTTTGAATGTCAATGACATCCAGGGCATTCAAAAGGCGATGGAGGAGCTGGACTTTCAGCTCGATAAGACGACGAGCTACCAGGCGACGCTCGGGGCGATTTATAACGCTATTGACGAAACGTCCAAAAAACTTGAGCTGAATCGGGAGCTGACGCAGTCGGACCTCTCGCGCATTGAGGATGCTGACACCTACAAGGTGACCTCGGATTTCAAGAAAACCGAGAGCGTGCTGCAGAGCACTCTCATGGCTTCGAATAAACTCTTGCAACCGTCATTGATGAATTTCTTGCAGTAATCCAGTTAAGGTATCGCGCCTCATGCCAGGGAGGGTTTAAAGGTGCTTGTTCTAACGCGAAAGGTCGGCGAGGGAATCTCGATCGGCGACGACATCAAAATCGTGGTCATGCAGATCAAAGGCAAACAGGTCCGTCTTGGCATCAAGGCGAGTCCCAGCACAGTGGTTCACCGCGAGGAAGTCTATCAGCGGATCCAGGATGAAAACCGCCAGGCCTCGACCACCGAAGTCGACAGCGTGGAGCAGGCTGCCGAAATGTTTGGGGACACGGACATACAAAATACCGCCTCGCCCTTGAAAAAGGTGACCCGGGTCGCCCGGAAAACGGACCCTAAGAAGTCCTAGGACTGAATCCTTGTTGACCTGATAAACTTAGGCTACACTAGTAACACGACCCCTACGTGCGACTGCAGCAACCGAGGAGAAGAGCCTTGATCAAGGTTAAGACCACCAGATTCGGTGATATAGAGATCGATGAGAAGGACGTGATCACCCTTCCCTCCGGCATCATCGGCTTTCCCGAACTGAAACAGTACGTGCTTCTGGATCACGATCAGGATTCGCCCTTCAAATGGTTGCAATCACTGGAAGACGGCGCGATCGCCTTCGTCATGATCAACCCCATGCTCTTCAAGCCGGATTATCTGGTGGAAGTGAATGAGGCCGAGGTCGGGGATCTGGAGATCGAAACGGAAGAGGACGCGGTGGTTTCGGTGATTATCACCATGCCGAGCGATCCGCAGAAGATGACGGCGAACCTCAAGGCCCCCGTAATTTTCAATCTGAAGAACCGCAAGGGTCGTCAGGTGATTCTGAACAATTCGGAATACACGACCCGTCATAATATTATGGAAGAGATGCGCAAGCATTCGGCCAACGCCGAACAGCAGTCTCTGCAGAATGTTATTGATCAGGCCCGTGAGCAGAAAGCCGAGCCTCAGGTCAGTAAAGCGGAAAAGAAATAAGCCTCAGTTCAGGGGGGAACCTTCCCCCTGATCACCTTCTCCTTCATGACTTTCCCAGCTTCGATACAACCTTAGAATATGCTGAAAAACGGCCTGGGGCCTTGTGCTATGCAGTCGATGCTTGTCGATGCGGCTGATGGGGAAGGGTCCACGTAAACTGGACGTGACAAAGCCTTCATCAAAGCGAGGCAGTTCGTCAAGGGTCAGGCTGCGCTCAGTCACTGGGATCTGGCTGCGTTCCAAAAGTTCGATGACCCGCGCCCGAGTGATGCCGCATAAAATGCCGGCGCTAGGGGGCGGTGTCGCAATCTCCACAAGGTCCCCGTCGCGACTGATCAGAAAGATATTGGCGCTGCCCGTCTCCGTAAATTCGGAATCTGCGTTCATCCAAAGGACATCATCATAACCTTCGGCCTGCGCCTCGACCTGGGCCGTGGCCGCATGCAGATAGAACGGGGATTTCAGCTGCTCGCCGCGTGGATTCAGGGGGTGCTTTTTGGTCTTCAGCTGAAGGCCGGTTTCATACTGAGCGGGGGCGGGCAGGGCAGCAGGAGCACAGAAAATATAGCGGTTCGGCTGCATTCCCGGTTCAACCCGCAAGGTCCCGCTCGTGCCGCGCGTGATCATAACGCGCAGAGCTGCGTGGGGAAATTTCGCAAGACCAAGCAGATGTTCGCACTCAAAGCGCAGCTCGGCATCGGTCCAGGGCATGGGAATCCGGGTTTTCCCGGCCGCCCGCCGGAGACGGGCCACATGGGCCGCAAAATCAATCAAGCGTCCCTCGCGCGCGGCAATCATTTCATAGACGGCGTCACCGAAGAGAAAACCCCGATCCTGCGCGGGGATAAAGGCTTCTGCGGCCTCTCTCACTTGACCATTCACCGAAACAAGTCCAGCCATACTTTATCCTTGCGGTTTTTGGCCCCTGGTGCTAGCTAAAGCAGGCCCTGTCACTAAAGCCCTCCAGCATAGACTTGCCAAAAGGAGTCAGCAGAATATGGAAGTCATAACTTCCCAAAATCGGAAAGTCCATCTCATTTCACTAGGCTGCGCGCGCAACCGGGTCGATTCAGAAGTGATGTTGGGTTCCATGCTGGCCGACCAATGGTCGGTGACGGACGATGCCGAGGAAGCGGATACGATAATCGTCAATACCTGTGGTTTTATCGAGGCGGCGAAAGAGGAGAGTGTGCAAACCATTCTCGAAGCGGCCGAGATTAAAAAAACCAAACCCGATATGAAACTGGTCGTCGCAGGCTGCCTGACCCAGCGCTATAAAAAGCAGCTGGTCGAAGGCCTGCCTGAAGTTGACCTCTTCGTGGGAACCGATGAATTTCCTCAGATCGCCAACTTCCTGAACGAGGAACTTCCCCAAGGGACTGTGAAGGCCAAGCGCACGCATTACCTTTACGATGGTTCCCTGCCCAAGAAAAACACCCTGTCCGCATCGGCGGCTTATGTGAAAGTCGCCGAAGGCTGTCAGCACAACTGCGCCTTCTGCATCATCCCTGCGATCCGCGGCAAACTCCGCTCCCGCCCCATTCCGAATGTGGTGCAGGAAGTGAAGAACCTCGCGGATCAGGGTGTGAAGGAAATCAATCTGATCGCCCAGGACCTGGCCGCCTATGGTCGCGACTGGGGTGAGTCGGACCTTCTGCCGCTTCTGCGCCAGCTGGTCGAGATCGAGGGCATCGAGTGGATCCGTCTGCTCTATGTATACCCCGAAAACATCAGTGATGAATTCGTCGAATTCTTCGCGAATCATCCGAAGATCTGCAAATACCTCGATATTCCCGTTCAGCATGCGAGCGATGAGATCTTGCAAAAGATGAATCGCGGCGTGACGCGCCATGATCTGCGCCAGGCCTTTACCCGCCTGCGCGAACGTGTTCCGGGCATCGCCATCCGCACCTCGGTGATGGTGGGCTTCCCCGGCGAAACGGAAGAGCAGTTCCTGGAACTGAAAGAATTCGTCGAAGAAATGCGCTTTGAACACCTGGGCTGCTTCATTTATTCCCAGGAAGAGGGTACAGTCGCTGGCCGTATGCCGAATCAGGTTCCCGAGGAAGTGAAGGCCCGTCGCCAGGCGGAGATCATGGAACTCCAGAAGGAACTGTCGCGGGAGAACATGCAGAAATTTGTCGGGCAGACCCTTCCCGTTCTGGTGAAAGGTCTTTCCGAGGAGTCCGAGCTGCTCGCCGAAGGTCGCCTGTCGATCCAGGCCCCCGAAGTCGACGGCGTCGTCTATATCAACGAAGGTGATTTCAAACCCGGCACGATCCAGATGGTCCGCATCACTGAGGCCCATGACTACGATCTGGTCGGAAAAATAGTGGATTGATGTTTCGAGGTGCGCATGAAGACGTCAGCTTTAGAACCGACATATATTTTTTCGGAAGCCGAAGCCAAGGCCAAAAGCCCACTCGCGGCCGAGTTCTTGGATGAGCGCAGCCGATTGAATGGCATTGTGAATGAAGCGGATAACAAGCTTCTGAAGCGCATCTACAACGTCGATACCAATGCGTATTTGGAAGGGGCTCTGCCGGCCAAGACCAAGGAGCTCATGGGACTGGTGGCATCGGCAACTCTGCGTTGCGATGATTGCATCAACTATCATGTGATTCAGGCCTGGCGTTTGGGTTGCACACGCGAGGAGCAGGAAGAATCCATCAACGTTGCCACTGTAGTCGGTGGTACGATTGTGATTCCACACCTTCGCCGTGCGTATGCACTTTTGCAGGAACTCTATAGCTGATTAAAAACGCAGGACGGTCCTAAAAACGCAAGACCGTCCACTCCGCTTGGAGGCCGGACAGGCGCAGTTTCTGCGACTCCTGAGCCCAAAGACTCTCGGTCCTGGGTCCGTTCTGTGCCTCGTTGAAGACCGGGGTGAAAATTACATAGGACCCAATCAGGCTGCCGCCGATAAAGCCAACGGACGCGCCGATTGCGACAAGGCGCAGGTTCTGGCTCGGCTGGGATTGAAAGCTCAAAAGAGCAGCGCCAAACGCGGCACCGAACGCCGTTCCGTAGCCTGCGGTGACGAAGAGATCCTGAAATCTTTCCTCGGTGGAAACCATTTGAGCACGCGCCGGAGACGAAGCGGTGCTCCATGCCAGGACCGCTAAAGCGGTGAAGGACACGATGCTTTTCATGGGGCTCTCATCGCTTGATGGGGGTTGTCTGTGCTGGGTATCATCTGCCTTAATTGTACCAAAGCTGGCGCTTTCTGCCTATCCAGGGTGAGCCAGGGCCTCAGGGCAGGGCATTTGCAATTGACAAATAAGCAGGAATGGAATATCCAACATTATAAGGAAAAGGCATCTGTTTTCAAAATCGTTTAACCTGCCAATTTCCGTCTTTTTTTCTTCTCTAAAAAAATGACTTATGCTGAATAAGTTTTCGATATCGCCTGGAGCTTTTCTCACGGCTTTTTTATCCAACCCATAGTTCAAGTTTCACTACCCACCTTTTTTTTAAGAGAGCTTATCCAATGACAGAAAGGGAAAAATCGGCATCGGCGGCAGCTACCAAGAAGCGCGCGACAGCTGCGAAAGTCGAAAAGAGCGAATCCGAAGAAGCTCTGCCCGAGACTCAACCTGTGACCATCACTCCAGCCAACGCCTCATCCAATGGTACGTCCACTCCTGGAACGACCCATGGACAGGTGGACATCAACCTGAAGGAGCTGAAAGAGCGCAGGATTTCCGATCTGAACAAACTCGCACGTGAACTGGGCGTCGAAGGCTCGAGCAGCATGCGCAAGCAGGATCTGATCTTCGCTTTGCTGCAGGCTCAGTCGGAACGCGGCGGTGTGATTTACGGTGAGGGCGTCCTGGAAACTCTGCCTGACGGCTTTGGCTTCCTCCGCGCACCGGATTACAACTACCTGCCAGGTCCTGATGATATTTATGTATCGCCTTCGCAGATTCGTCGTTTCAACCTGAGAACCGGTGATACGGTTTCGGGTCAGATTCGTCCGCCGAAAGACAGCGAGCGCTACTTTGCTCTCTTGAAAGTGGAAGCGGTGAACGGCGCGGCTCCGGATCCAGGTTTCGATAAGATCCTGTTCGACAACCTGACCCCGCTTTATCCCATGCAGAAATTCAAGATGGAAGTGGGCGGCTCGAACTATTCGACCCGTATCATCGACATCATGTGTCCGATCGGTAAAGGCCAGCGTGCTCTGATCGTGGCCCCTCCGCGGACCGGTAAAACCGTTCTTCTGCAGAATATTGCTCACTCGATCGAGAAGAACCATCCGGAAGCCATCCTGATCGTCCTCCTCATCGACGAACGCCCCGAAGAAGTGACGGACATGGAACGCTCGGTGAAGGGTGAGGTTATTTCCTCGACCTTTGATGAGCCTGCCCAGCGCCACGTCCAAGTGGCTGAGATGGTGATCGAGAAGGCGAAACGTCTGGTTGAACACAAACATGACGTAGTTATCCTGCTCGATTCGATTACCCGTCTGGCCCGAGCCTATAACTCTGTTGTACCTCCCTCTGGAAAGATTCTTTCAGGTGGTGTAGATTCCAACGCGCTGCACAAACCAAAAAGATTTTTTGGCGCAGCCAGGAATATTGAGGACGGCGGTTCCTTGACCATTATCGCGACGGCCCTTGTGGATACCGGCTCGCGTATGGACGAGGTGATCTTCGAAGAATTCAAAGGTACGGGTAACATGGAACTCGTTTTGGACCGCAAACTGGCGGAAAAACGCGTGTTCCCTGCGATGGACATCAACAAGTCCGGGACTCGTAAGGAAGAGCTGCTCTTGCCTAAAGACGTGCTCAACCGCATGTGGATTCTGCGGAAACTGCTGCAGCCTCTGAACACGGTGGATGCTATGGAATTCCTTCTGAATAAGATGGAGAAGACCAACACCAACCAGGACTTCCTGGAATCCATGAACGGTTAATCAAAAGCACCAGCCCATGGGATGCTCGATTGGCGAAGCATCTAGGGCTGGTTTGATGCGCGGAAGGAATTGAGTATGAAAAAGGAAATTCACCCGAACTATCAGGTTTCCAATGTTATCTGCGCCTGCGGTAACAAATTCGAAACCCGCTCGGTGAAAAAAGAAATCCACGTCGAGATCTGCAGCAGCTGCCACCCCTTCTTCACCGGCAAGCAGAAGCTGATGGATACCGCCGGTCGTATCGAGAAGTTCAAGAAGAAATACGCTCGCAGCTAATCTCTGCGCCGCGTTTTGGCAGCCCAAAGTCTCTCCAAGGCCCTATCTGGTCGGAGAGGGTTTGGGCTTCGCTTTTTGAACCGACGGCAAGCAGGAGGCTCAGTCCCCAATGTACGATAAACTTGAATCCATTGAATTCCGCTTTGTGGAAATCGACAGCCTGATGTCCCGCGATGGACTGAGTGGGGCTGAGATCACCAAACTTTCCCGCGAAAGGGCCGGTTACGCGGAAATCATCGCCGCCTACCGCGAATATAAAAAGCTCAAGAGCGATCGTGATGCCGCGAAGCTGATGCTCAATGAAGAGCCGGATGCCGAACTGCGCGCCATGGCCAAGGAAGAACTCGAAACCCTGGAACTGCGTTTGGTGGAAGTGGAAAAAGAGCTTCAGATCCTGACGCTGCCGAAGGACCCCAACGACGATCGCAACGTGATCGTGGAAGTCCGGGCCGGAACGGGTGGCGAGGAGGCCTCGCTGTTCGCCGCTGATCTTCTGCGAATGTATACGCGTTTTGCCGATAAATGCGGCTGGAAGACCGAACTCATGTCGGTGACCGAATCGGCCACCGGGGGTTATAAGGAAGCCATCATCCTGATCAAGGGTGACAAGGTTTACCGCCGCCTGAAATTTGAATCCGGCGTGCACCGCGTGCAAAGGGTCCCGGCGACCGAAGCCCAGGGCCGTATTCATACCAGTGCCTGCACCGTGGCGATCCTGCCTGAAGCGGATGAAGTGGATGATGTGCCGATCGACTCGAAGGATCTGGAAATCACTCTTTGCCGTTCCTCAGGTGCGGGCGGTCAGCACGTGAACACCACCGACTCGGCCGTGCGCATTCTGCATAAGCCCTCGGGCCTTGTCGTGGAATGCCAGGACGAGCGTTCCCAGATCAAAAACCGTGAAAAAGCCATGAAGGTTCTTCGCTCCCGCCTTCTGGAAAAAGCCCAGAAGGAGCAGGCCGACGCCATCAGCGCCGACCGGAAAAGCCAGGTCGGTTCCGGCGACCGCAGTGAACGGATTCGAACCTATAACTTCCCGCAAAGTCGCGTGACCGACCATCGCATCAACCTGACTCTTTATAAATTGAGTGAGGTGATGGAAGGAGACCTTGCGGAGATCGTCGATGCTCTGGCAGCCTATCATCAGACCGAACTTCTTAAAAATGAACTCGATAAGGTGCAAGGCGTATCATGAGCCAACAGATCTGGACCATCAAGGATGTGATCGACTGGTCGATTCCCTTTCTCAAGGAAAAGGGTTCACCGAGCGCCCGGCTGGATGCCGAACTTTTGCTCAGTGATGTCCTGGCCTGTCGCCGACTTGATCTTTATCTGGATCATCATAAGCCTTTGAATAACGAGGAACGCAGCGCCTTTCGCGATCGCATCCGGCGGCGTTCCCTGGGTGAGCCGGTGGCCTATATCCTGGGCAGGAAGGAATTTTATGGCCATGAATTTTCCGTCGGCCCGGCGACCCTGATTCCGCGCCCGGAAACCGAGCACCTGGTTGAAATCCTTCTGAAAAGTTTCCCGGACGACAGCCAGCTCACAGGCCTTGATGTGGGAACCGGGACCGGCTGCATTGCGATCAGTCTGAAAAAAGCGCGGCCGCAGTGGAACCTGGAAGCCTGGGACGTCAGTCACGAGGCTTTGAGCGTCGCGGCAAAGAACGCCGAAAAACTTTCTGCGCCGGTGACCTTGGAGCAGCGTGATGCTCTGAAGGATGCAAGCTGGTCGGCCTGCCTTCACGGCTTTGATTTCATAGCCTCCAATCCCCCGTATATCGCGGCGTCTGAACGTTCCGAGCTGCCGGTGTCCGTGGTTCGCTTTGAGCCGAGCCTGGCACTTTTTGCCGAGGAAAGCGGACTGATTTTTTATCGGACCTTCGCGCGGAAGGCTGCCCAGAGTCTTCGCAAAGGCGGCAAAATTTTCCTTGAAATCGGCTCCGGACAGGCTTCTGATGTATGCTTGTTATTAGAGGAATCAGGCTGGCAGGACATTGCCGTTCATCAGGATCTGGCAGGACTGGATCGCGTGATTACTGGAACAGCTCCTCTCACATAAGCTCCCGTTTAGGAAGGCTGTAAAGAGCGATGGTCGATCAGCAGCAGTACTCCTGGCCCCTGTTTCGACGTTTTCTGTTCCTGTGCCTCGGTGCCGGCACAGTCCTTATGCTTTTGGCCTATCTTTACCGCTCCATCATGATCGGACTCGTGACGAGCGCGATCATCTCCTACATCGCGGCTCCCGGTATCAATTATCTTTGCGAGATCCTCCCCGTCACGCGCAAGACGCTGGTCGGGATTTTGATTTTCCTTGTGGTGACGATCTGTACGCTCGGTGCGGTGCTCGGCATTCCTTACATCTATCAGGAGCTGCTGAATATCGTGCAGATGGTGCCGGATGCGATGGCCTATGCCGAACGCCTGGCCAAACCTTTGATCGACTGGGCCCGGCATTCGAAGATCGTCCCGGATGAAACCATCGAGGCCGGCTTTCGCAAGATGAACCTTCTGCAGCACGTGATGGGCGCGTCGGATACCATGCAGGGCGTCTTCTCCCGCACGCCCAAGGTTTTGGAATGGGCCTTCAACCTGGCTATGATTCCGCTCTTCACCTATATGATGCTGGCCGACAAGGATGATATCAGGAGCCTTGTGAAAAACTGGACGCCGAAGGATCTGCATCCTCTGATGCGGGTGTTCGTGGCCCGGATTGATACCGTGCTGCGCGCGGTGGTGAAGGGTCAGTTCCTGGTCGCGTTTGTTCTGAGCATCTTTTATATGGCTGGCTTCAGTCTGATCGATCTGCCCTCGGGCATCGCCATCGGTGCGATCGCCGGAATCTGCCGCGTGGTTCCCTACTTCGATGTCTTCGTCGGCCTGATTCTGAGTTCCATTGTGATCATGACGCAGGGCAGCGGCATTGCGGTTTTCATCGGCGTTCTGATCGTCATTGCCGTGGTGCAATCACTCGACGGCATGATCATCACCCCGCGCATCATCGGTGATCGCGCGGGACTGCATCCGATTATCGTTATCGCTTCGGTTTTCTCTTTTGGTCACTGGTTCGGCCTTTTGGGTGTCCTCCTCGCGGTCCCGATTGTGGCGGCCTCTGTGGTGGCTTTGCAGATTTGTCTGCCTTACTTACAAAACTCACCATTTTATCGCCTGCCGCCCTCTTAGCCGCGGAACTCGGCGCGATCACCAACACAAAATTCGTCTTGTCCTTTTCGATGCTGGCCAGGTTTTCCAGCTTGTCAAGATGCACGGCCTCTTCGGGGCCGCTGATATCAAAGACGAGCAGCGAGCGCCGATCGTTTCCTAATACTTTCATACAGCTGGCTATCAGCGCCGGACGGCGGTAAGGTGTATCCAGGATGACCAAAGGGAATTCCACCTGACTGTAATGCGAAAGCCAGGCATCGCGTTCCTCGGGCTCACGTGGCGGGAAGCCTAGATAGAGAAAGGGTCCATTGAGAAATGGACAGATCGAAAGGGCGGCTGTCACAGAACTGGGACCGGGTATGGGTGAGACATGGGCGCCGGCCGCGTAGGCGACTTCGAGCAGCTTATTGCCCGGATCAGCCAAAGTGGGAGTGCCTTGGTCGCTCATGAACACCACGGTCTGACCGGATTTCAGAGCTTTTTTGACGGCATCAATGGTGTCGAGTTCGAGATGCTCTGTCAAACGAAGGTAGTCACGATGGATGGAAGCGGCCTTGAGTGTTTGTCGGGCAACCTTGTCCTCTTCGAAGACGATGAGGTCGGCTGTCCGCAAAGCTTCCAAACTGCGCAGGGGAATATCGTTTGGGTTTCCAAGAGCATTGGCTGCCATTATGAGCTTGCCGCTCGGGCTTTCGGTATGTGATGGGATCAAAGGGGCGTCCTTTCCGGTTCAACCTGAAGTCCAGCCTTGGGAAAATCCTGGGTTTATGATAATGGAACTGTTTCCGCGTGTGTCGAGTAACATATTCTCGTGGAGTTGAAAAGCTCACGGGAATTAGCCAGAGATAGGGCTATATCGATCGATGAGTCGGCTGAGTCAAGCAAAAGTCCCTGAACATGTGGCCATCATCATGGATGGCAATGGCCGTTGGGCTCAAGGGCAGGGTCAGGCCCGGGTTTATGGTCATCAAAGTGGCGCGCAGCGGGTGCGTGATGTGGTCGAAGCTGCTGGCAATGCCGGCGTGAAAGTTTTGACCCTTTATGCGTTTAGCGAGGAAAACTGGCGAAGACCGGCTGAAGAAGTCAATGCGCTGTTCTCTCTGCTCGTTTCCTATCTCAAACAGGAAATCGACCAGCTGCATGAAAATAAAGTGCGCCTGCGCAGTATCGGGTTCACCGATAAACTTCCTCCTGACTGCCAGGAATGGCTGAAGCTCGTCGAGGCGCGCACGCAGAATAACGATGGTCTGCAGCTCGTTCTTGCGCTCAGCTACAGCGGGCGCTCCGACCTTGTCCGGGCTATGCAGCGCATGGCCGCAGCGGTCAAGGAAGGTTTGATCGCGCCCGAGGACATTCAGGAAGAGACGGTCAGCAATTATCTGAGCACCCAGGGTTTGCCCGATCCCGATCTTTTGATCCGGACCAGCGGCGAGCAGCGTCTGTCCAATTTCCTGCTCTGGGAAATGGCCTACACGGAATTCTATTTCACCCGGGTCCATTGGCCGGAATTCAGCCCTGAACACCTGAAAGAAGCGCTGCGCGAGTATGCGGATCGGGATCGCCGATTCGGTGCGGTGCGAATGGATAAACCCGTATGCTGAAGACTCGCGTGATCACGGCTATCATCGCCTTGATCGTCATGCTTTCCGTATTCCTGCTGGGCAATCCCCACTTCATGCGACTCTTCTTCACGCTGCTCGTGGGTATCGGCACCTTTGAAATCTCGACCATGATCTTTCCGCGCATCTACTCGATGTTCAGCGCGAGCCACGAAGCGACGCCGCCTCCTTTCCTGCGGCCGCTTGTGATCGGCATGTCCTGCGTTCTCTTCGCAGGCAGCGCCTATACGCAGGGCTATGGCGTAAGCGTGATGATGCTGGGCCTGCTCGGCAGTCTTCTCTTTGGAATTTTCATCGCGCCCGAGATTGATCTTTCCTTCGGTGCTGGCGCCGGCATCCTCGTATGCCTTGTCTATGGGGCCTTCCCTTGGCTGGCCATCTGGGAGCTTTATAAACTGGCACCGGACTCACGTTACATTTTCCTGCTCTGCACGATCGTCTGGTGCGGGGACACGGGTGCTTATTTCGCGGGTCGATCCCTGGGCAAACATAAATTGGCACCGCGCATGTCACCGAACAAGACCTGGGAAGGATCGGTCGGCGGCATTATCGCAAGTGTTGCGGGAGCCTCTGTTTTTAAAGGCTTTTATGGCGAACAGATGGTCGATTGGCCGATCATCATCATTTGCGCTGTTTTGGGTGGAGCCCTTGGGCAGCTTGGTGACCTTGCTGAATCAACCTTTAAACGCTTTTCTGGAGTCAAAGACTCAGGCAAAATCTTTCCTGGGCATGGCGGCTTCCTTGATCGAGTTGACGGATTGCTCTTTGCGGCCCCTGCCATCTGGTTTATACTGTATCAATTTGGCATTTAAAGCCTGGAGCAGGATCTATGGAGTTTTTTTCGCAACCTCTGGTCGCTGTGATCCTGTTGCTCGGAATACTGGTCATCGTTCACGAAGCAGGACACTTTATCGTTGGCAAGCTCTGCGGAATCCCGGTTGAAATCTTTTCCATCGGTTTCGGTCCCACCATCTTCGGTTTCCAGATTCGGGAAACCCATTATCGTCTGAGTCTTATTCCCCTCGGCGGCTTCGTAAAATTTTACGGTACCGTGCCTTCCGAGGAAGTGCCGGCGAATCTGAAGGGGCGCGAATTTTATAATGCCTCGATCGCAGCGCGACTGATGACGATCGCCGCCGGTCCCATTGCCAACCTTATTCTGGCTGTGGTGGCTTACGCGGGTTTGATTTCCTATGGCCTGAAACTGCCGCCCGCCTTGGTGGGCGAGATCCTCCCCGGCAGCCCCGCCGAGCGTTCGGGTCTTCAGTTCGGTGACATGATCACAAGCATCAATGACGAGCCCATCGTCTCGTGGCGCGACGTTCAGAATCTGATCAGCGGGGCCGCGGACAAAACTTTGAATTTGAAAGTCAAACGCGATCAGCAGGAATTGGCCATCACGGTTTCCCCGGAAAGCGTGAAAGAGGACGATATGCCTGGGAAAAGAGGTCGCATAGGAATATCCCCGAACCTCGTGCCGAGCACGCTGACACGAGTGAATGATGAAGGCGTGCTGAGTGCTGCGGGACTTCAAACCGGCGATCGCATCCTACGCATCGAAATGAATGGCACGACCACGGACGTGAAATACTGGCGTCAGCTGCTCGCTTTCTTCGGGCAATTCAAAGAGCCTCTGGCCGCGCCGCAGGAGATGAATCTGATCGTGCGCACAGAAAATCCTGAGAACGCCGAAACCCCAGCTGGTGAACGTACGATCAAAGCCACGCTGCCGGCCGGCTTTCAATGGGACGCTGCCAAGGTTCAGGAGAAGCTTGGTGTCACGCACGCGCAGCTGACCATCTTCAAAAGTGAAGAGCCTGTGCCCCAGCTTCAGCCGGGTGACATGATCCTCGAATGGGATGGAAAACCCGTGACCTCGGCCTTTGATCTGAGTCAGCTGATCAGTGACAACCGTCGTCCTCAGGTCGATATGAAAATTTTACGTAAAGAAATCGTGCAGAATATCACAGTGCCGCTCAAAGGCGTGGAAGTGCAGCGCATCGAAGGCAAGGTTACGATCTATACGCTGCCCGTGCAATTCTGGGGCGGACTCGAAAGTCCAGAACTGGTCGAAGAGCGTTACACCAATCCTGTGCGGGCTCTGTGGTACGGACTCGAAGAAACCATGTCCACGACCAAGGCGATCGCCAAAGGCATCGGCGCTCTTTTCACAGGTGAATTGCCTTTGGCCGCCATCAGCGGCCCCATCGGGATTGCCAAGGTCGCCTCGGATTCCGTAAGGCTCGGCTGGCAGTTTTTCTTCAACTCCCTGGCCGTGATCAGCATCAACCTCGCTCTGATCAACCTGATTCCGATTCCTGTTCTCGATGGGGGGCAGATGGTTCTAATCGGTGCTGAAGCCGGCCTGCGTCGGCGCGTGTCGGAAGCAGCGATTGAAAATTATCAGAAGCTGGGCTTTATGATGGTGCTGGCTTTGGTCGTGATTGCCACCTACAATGACCTTGGCCGCTTTTGGGCATCCATGCTCAAAGGCGTCAGTTCCATGTTTTAAGGACAGCGGCTGTGCTCATTCTTTTGCTTGATACGAGTCTGAAAGGTCCACTCCTGGCGCTTGCTGATGCCAGCAGCGGTCGTCTTTTGGATGTCGAGATCAGGAATAATCCCCAGGAAGCCGCCGCGGATCTGCCAGGCCTTGTTCAGGGTCTTTTGACCCGGCAGCGAAAGAGCTGGAATCAAATCGAAGGCGTGATCGTCGGGGCCGGCCCTGGTTCTTTCACCGGAATCAAAATCGGTCTCGCTTTTGTTTACGGCCTGCATCGAGCCAATCCCAAACTCGGTTTTTATGCGAGTTCGGCCCTCGGTTGTTTTGCTCATGTGGCTTTGGAAGCCAGTACCTGGATCCTGCCGGCCACGGCCACGCATGGGTACTTTGCAACGAGGTCCGAGGTGGGTGTTGTGAACCTCGAAATGGAAAGCATCCGTCTTGAAATTCCTGGACAGGAGCCGCGTTCCCTCCTGGCTTCGAATCCGGGACGGGTCGGCTGCCTCGGGGATTGGCCACGTTTGAATGACCTGGGGAAACGCACCGGCATTCTCATTCACAGCTCGCCGATCGAGGCCCGGGCTTATGAAATGCTCAACGCCATGCTCCAGGACTTCATTGCAAATTCCCGCAAGCTGAGCGATGTTTTACCGATGCCGCAGTATTTACGTAAGTCAGCTCCGGAAGAAAAGGCTGAGAGAAAAGCTTGAGGGGAACCGGAATGGATCAACTCGATCGACTTGTGAATTTTCGTCTGATAGGTAGGCCTATGAAAGCAATTGGCGCACGACGCAAACTCGGTGGAGCGATCTATATCCTCCCGAACCTGATCACGACCGGTAACCTTTTCTTCGGGTTCTTCTCGATTGTGAAAGGCCTGCAGGGCAATTTCCTTTGGGCTTCGGGGGCCATACTCCTGGCGGCCATCTTCGATGTCCTCGATGGCCGCGTCGCGCGCATGACCAATAGCCAAAGTGAATTCGGCGTTCAGTACGATTCACTCTGCGACTTGATATCCTTCGGTGCGGCTCCGGCTCTTCTGATGTACAAGGCCGGGCTTTCGGAAGCGGGACGCTTCGGCTGGATCGTATGTTTCATGTTCCTCGCCTGCGGCGCTCTGCGCCTTGCGCGTTTCAATGTGCAAAGCTCGATCGGCAAAGCCTCGGGTGATTTCACGGGCCTGCCGATTCCCATGGCCGCGGGCGTGGTCGCTTGCTTCGTGGCGCTTTGGATGGAATTCGAAACCAAACCCAGTGATTTCCAGCTGCTCTTCTGGATCGAGAACCTGATTCAAAATTCCATGTTCCGCCAGTGGTTCTTCGGCATCACAGGCCTGCTTCTGGCCATGGCCATGGTCACCAACATTCCCTACAGATCTCATAAAACACTTAACATTCGTGGGATAAAACCATTCCGACTCCTGGTTCTGGCCGTGGGCATGGTGGCCCTGATCGCGACCCAGCCCGAAATCTTCGGCTTTATTATTTTCTTCGGTTATGCGCTGAGCGGACCTTTGGAATGGCTCTTCGGTTGGACCAAGATCGTCGATGACGATGATATCTTTGAACAGAGTGAACAAGGTTCCATCGAACCTTAAGTGAACGAGGACCCATGCGAAACATTTGTCTGCTGGCCCTTCTCGCTTTGAATGCGGTGGCGCCGCAGCTTCAGGCTCAGGATGATGATGCGGAACTCGGTCGGGCGCAGCCGCCCCCTGAGGTTCCTCATTCGTCTATTTTGGATGATAGCGATCCGGTCGAACCCGAACTTCCTGTCATTCCCGTTCCGCCGCCGAAGCCCCCGGTCGTGACGCGCGATCTTCAGGAGCAGCCCCCAGCAGCTCCGCCGCCTGCTCCTGCAACGGCCGCAGATGCGGAAAAAAAGGAATCATCGCGTGGATTCAGCCTTGTGGAAGGCCGTCGACGTCCCGGTGCCACCTTTGGGTTCGGGGCCACGCGCCCTGATAATATCGGCAAGTACAATCACTACGAATACCTTTACGGTAAAGAACGTTACTCGCCTTATTTTTACGGCGGTTACTATCTTTTCAGTTACATCTTCGATATCGGCATCGTGGGCCGCGTGGGTTATTACCATGCCGAAGGCCATCCGCTCGCCGAACGTCCGACTGTGCCGCTGAAAGGCGATCTGACGAGCGAACGCAGGGATGATAATCAAAAGCTCGGCTTGACTCTGATTCCCACGCAGATTTCAGCGGAGCTGGCCCTGGCGCCCTTTAAAACGCGCTGGGTTGTTTTTCGCGGCTGGATGGGCATTGAACGCCTTTACGTTCAGGAAACCATCGAACCCAATCTGCCATCGACAGTCACCAGCAGCAGCTCCTCGACTTATACAAGCTCGGGATGGAATGAAGGGCTTGCGACCGGAGTCATGGCCTCTTTCAGTCTAACCGGCCTGGATGCGCGTTCCGACAATTCCCTCAGGTCACTGGGTGTGGATCGCTATTACCTCAGCCTTTTCGCTGAAAACATCACAACCACGCGCGACAAGTTCGGCAATTTCGACAGAAAGCAATATGGAATCGCCTTTAGCTTCGAAGGACTCCGCTGAGAGCGGGTCCCCCGCACCCTTCTTTACCTATCGCATGGATTTGGCCTATATCGGGACTGCTTTTCAAGGCTGGCAAAGTCAGCCTGGAGGCAATACCGTGCAGGATGTCTTGGAAAAGGCTCTGCGCACGGCCCTGCGCCAGGAGCTTCGAATTCTGGGCGCCTCGCGTACGGATACTGGTGTTCACGCCGAGCAGCAGGTGGCCACCTTTCGCAGTGCGGAAGCCATCAACTGTGAACTTGCCCTGCGTTCGCTGCAGGCTCTTGTGCCGCCCACGATCGGGGTTTTGAATCTGCGGCCCTGGGACTCGGATTTTCATCCGATCCTGTCCGCGAAAAGCAAGGTCTATCGTTACCGCATCTGGCTCGGAACGCCGCAAAATCCTTTTACTAGGCCCTTTGTCTGGTCGATGCATCATGATCTGGATCTCTCGGCACTCCAGGAGGCCACGCGGCATCTGCTCGGCACCCATGATTTTCGCAGCTTCTGTGCCAGTGACGCCAGCGTTGCGACCTATGATCGCACCATTTTCGAAGCACACTGGGTTCAGCGCGGACCGCTTTTGGAATTTTACATACTCGGCGATGGCTTTCTGAAACAGATGGTCCGCAGTGTGGTGGGAACACTGGTGAAAGTCGGTCTTGGCAAACTCAAGCCCGATGATATCAAAAGAATTTTATCCGCCCATGATCGCCGTGCAGCGGGACAAACCGCGCCTGCGCATGGACTTTCGCTGCTCCGCATCTTCTACGACGTGACGGAAAAGATTCCTGCGTCCCTGATCAGTGGAGGCTCTGAATTTGGCTTCTCTTTAGGTCTGCCCGAGGATCCAGCCGGCGTCTGATCAGCCTTCGGTCCTTTTCCTTTTTCGCTTTCATTTTTTTCCCTGGCCCCCATCAGCCTGCCTGCCCTTATAATGGTATGTACCGTTTTATTCCGTATCAAAGGGAGACGTATGGCCAAGAATAAGGGCCTCCTGGTGTTCTGGCCGTTTTTGCTAGGCGGTCAGCTCCTGACCTCCTGCCAGCAGACTCATGCCGCGAAAAATATGCCGAAGGACGGGGAAATTCGGCCCAGCATGGAAGACGACAAGGTGCCGATGGATCTTTGGTCCCCGACGCGGCGCAAAGCGAATGCTTCGTTCTATTTTCTGACCGGTGAATACGAAGCTTTGAATCGGAATATGGGAAAGGCCCGCAAATTCCTGGAAAACGCCTATAACCTTGATCCGAATCCATTCCTGGCATCGAAACTCATCGAGGCCAGGGCCAATGAAGACGTGGAAGGCGGACTGCAGCTCGCCAAGAAAATGGTTTTGCTTTATCCGAAGAATGCCGAAATTCAATTGCTCTATGGCCGCCTTCTTTCGGCCGCTGGACAGTTTGAAAAGGCTGAGCAGCACATTCGGCTTGCGACCCGGTATGATTCCGGCAATGTCGAGGCCTATGTGGTCCTTCTGCAGCTTCTGCAGGCGCAGCAGAAATTCAAGGAAGCGGTTCCGATCGCCAAGGAAATGCTGCGCAACACTCCCGAATTCGCGGACGGCTGGATGCAGCTGGCCCGACTTCATCTGACCTTGAAACAAAAAAAGCTGGCGCTGGAACCCGCCCGTCGCGCCTATGAGCTGGACACCAATGACCCCGAACGCGTGCATCTCTATGCTGTGGTCCTGGATATCAACGGCGAATCCAAAAAAGCCATCAACCTTTACGAAGCCGTCCTGCGGTTGGATCCTACCAACGATGATCTGATTTCCCGCATGATGGGTCACTACAAGCTGCTGGGTACTCTGGACGATGCGTTGAAGATGCTGCAAAACTCCGAAAAAGAAGCGAGGCGCGAGGTTCCAGGCATTCGTCTGCAGATGGCTTTCGTCTATTGGGAAATGCAGAAGTTCAAGGAAGCTTCCGAACTTCTGGATTCTCTGGCTCAGCGCAATCCCCAGGCCGAACGCATCCTTTACATGTCGGGCCTTGGTCAGGAGCGCACGCAGCAGTATGAGCGCGCGCTGAAGACCTATGAGGGCTTTGATTCCAGCTCGGAATTCTTCGTGCATTCCCGTTATCGGATGATCGAATTGCACCGGCGCGTTGGGAATGTCGAGGCCGCACTCGCCGTCGTGCGCGAGGTCATCGACACCCAGGTGGATCGCTCCGCGGATTTCTATCCCCTGGGAGCGAATATCCTCGCCAGTCGCCAGCGTTATAATGATGCGATCAAATTGCTCGATGAAGGTTACGGAAAATATCCCGAGCGCGTGGATCTTCTTTTCCTGAAAGCCGTCAATCTTGAGAAGGCCCAGCGCTACGATGATACGGTGGCCACGCTCAAGCAGGTCATTGCGAAGGAACCCGAGCACGCCGCAGCCCATAACTATTTGGGCTACCTTTACGCGGAAAAAGGCATCAACCTGGAGGATGCTGAATTCCACGTCAAGAAAGCTCTCGAAATCAAACCGGAGGACGGCTATTATCTGGACTCCCTGGGCTGGATCTATTTTCAGCAGGGGAATTATAAGAAGGCTCTGGACGTTCTCCTGCGCGCCAATGAACTGGTGCCCAATGAAGCCGTGGTGCTGGAGCATCTTGGGGAAACCTATGAGATGCTGGGCGAGGTGAAAAAAGCCCTGGATATCTATGGCAAGGCGTCCAAAGCCAAAATGGAAGATAAGGATCGCCTTCGCATTCAGGAAAAGTATGAACGTGTCAAAAAGAAGATTGAATAGCCCTGCTGCGGCGCTTCCCTGGTTGCTGCTGGGTGCAGCCTGTACGACCACCCAGCCGCATTATGTCGATGTCCAGCTGCCTGCCTATGCCAGCGCGATTTTTGTGGAATGCGCCAGTACCAATGGGGCGCTGGCCTTCCAGGTGAATCAGAACGGGCAAACGGTGGAAGCTGCGGATCTGGAATGGGCCGCTAAAGCCAGCGGGGATTGGGGACTCGCCAGCTACTCACCGATCGGGCAGACCCTTTTTCAAATTCAATTCAATAAGCAAAAGCAAAGCTTCGAGGCCACCGGCCGCGGCGGCAACTGGCTGGAGAGCGTGACGATCACGCGCGAAGGCTTTTTGCGGTATAAAGGCCAAAAACTGGGTCTGAAGCCGGATGAGTTCCCCTGCTTTTTCTCGGGACATTTGCCACGCGGCTGGCTGCGCCAGGTGGTATCCTATAAGGCGGACGCCGACGGACTTCATCTGGCCGTTCAGGACCAGGAACGCCTGACAGAGGTGACGATCGCCAAGCATGGCAGTGACAGCCCCTGGGCCTGGCAGTCCACTTCGAACTGGGATGTTTACTGGGGCCTGCGCAAGGAATCGGTGCAGCTGCAAAGCCGCAGGGATGCGAGCATGGTCCTGACCGCTGAGAATCTGCAGGGCATCGAATGCCGTTGGTCCCCCAAAGAGGAGGAGTGAGTTTTGAAACTGCTCGAAGCTCTGGAAGACGCTGGTTACATCACCTCCACCAACGTGCGCATGCTGGGCATGTACGCGGAAAAATGGAAGGTCACCACCTACGAGGCCCTGCTCGAAACGCATATCATGGCGGAACACAGCCTTGCCGATGCGATCGCCGAAGTTTTCAAACTCGACCGCCTCTATAGCTTCGATGCCTCGGATGTGGACTCGGAGGCTCTGGCCATGATCTCCTGGCCCGAGGCGCAGGAATACAAGTGCTTCATCCCCTATCGCGATGATGATGGGACTTTTCAGGTCTGCATGCTCGATCCTTTGGATGAAAAGGTCCTGCAGTTTCTGGGTCAAAGGCTTCCGCGCTTTCGCCCGGTGATTATGGATCGGCGCATGATGTACCGCTCCATTGAAGAAGCGTATCCTTTGGAAAGACAGATTCCAACTCTCTTACAGCTCCCTTGATAAGGAAGAATCCCATGGTAAAAGTCGCGCTGACAGGAGGTGGCACGGCCGGTCACGTGATGCCACATATTGCCCTTCTGCCCCAGTATCGGAAGCTGGGCTGGGAGGTGTTCTACATCGGCTCGCGTGGTATCGAAAAGGAGCTGGCGACCAAGGCCGGGCTGACCTTTTACACAATTCAGACTGGCAAGCTGCGGCGTTACTTTTCCGTGGAAAACTTCGTCGATATCTTCCGTCTGGTCATCGGCGTGTTCCAGGCGCTTTTTCTTTTGTTCCGCAAAAGACCCGATCTCGTATTCAGCAAAGGCGGTTTCGTCAGCGTGCCGGTGGCGCTGGCGGCTTGGGTTCTAAGAATTCCCGTGGTTTCGCATGAATCGGATCTGACGCCCGGTCTTGCGAACCGCTTGATCAAACCCTTCTGCCGTTTGATCTTCTACTGCTTCCCTGAAACCGAGAGATATCTGACCGGCGTGCGTTCGGTTGCAGCGGGGATTCCTGTGCGTGAACAGCTTCTGCATGGCAGCCGCGAGCAGGGCGCGAAGATGTGCGGCTTCGATCCTGGTCGTCCAACCATGCTGGTGATGGGTGGCAGTTCCGGGGCCGAGCGAATCAACGCAGCTCTGCGTTCAGCCCTTCCGGAACTCGTTCCCACCTGGCAGATCATTCATCTGACCGGCAAAGGCAAGGGCATCGACTTCAAGCATCCGTCTTATGCCGCATTTGAATATGTGAATGAAGGACTCGAACATATCTTCGCTCTGGCTGATCTGGTCGTCACGCGGGCCGGCGCGAATTCCCTTTTCGAACTGAAGGCGCTGGCCAAACCCATGCTCCTGATTCCTCTGGAAATCGCCAGCCGCGGTGATCAGGTCGATAACGCCAAATCCTTCGCATCGCAGGGCTGGGCCCAGGTACTTCGCGAGACCGAGCTTTCACCGGCAACGCTGATCGCGGCCATAGAAAAGACCCGGCAGGAGGCTCCCGCGATGCAGGAGCGCCTCAGAAAGAGCGGCAGCGGCGAAGGTATTGCCAAGGTGATCTTCGATTATCTGCACAAGGTTTTGAATCTAAAGTAGACGAACGATCTGCAAGCCTTTGAGACTGCGGTGATGACGGTAAAACTTCAGGTAATCCAGGAAGTCCTCATCACCGACCTTCATCAGACTCACCGATGCATGCCGCAGAATGATCCTGCCATCCTTAAGAACCAGAAAACCCTGATGCGTGATATCAATGGCCGTGCCTATCGTACTGACCATATCAAAATTCGGCCTGACGAAGTTTGCGAGCAGCGCGCCTTTTTTTAATTCCTCGCGCAGCTTTTCAAGAGCCGCGGGCTTATCCAACAGGGCGCCGAAATCCACGTACCTCACCAGGGCCCACTCCGCTTCGCTTTTGGGATAGCGGCTCAGGAATTCCAACAGATTGGCGGGATGCTTTTTCTGATACCAGCCGCGACGGTCAATCAGAGTCTTCGCTTCGGAAAGCGGCAGGCCCAAAGTCGCCGTCACATCCTGAGCCCGCCCTTCTTTTTGATGATAGGGAAGCCAATCCACGGAAATGAAATGCAGACGTTCCGTGAAGTTCACCTGCCCACCGCGATAGCGCAGGCCTTGCAGGACCTTGGTCCAGTCCTGCCCGGCTTTGGCCCTGTGCATGGCCCACACCGTTTCCACGTAAGTCGTGCAATCAAAGGCATCCAGGCGGGCAATGGGATCGCTGTCCGGCGCGCCTGGGCCTTCACCGAGCGCATCTGTCTTAAAGCGTATATCCAGGAAAAAGGCGCTGATCGCGTCCAGGCTTTGACCCAGCGGAAGCGTGGGTGAGCCTGCCAAAAGCAGTGTGAACAGAGTCTCTTTGATCAAGGGCATGCTGGAAACCTGATGGAATGAATCGAGTGGCAGGAGCCTCTGGCTATCAGTTTAAAACAGAAGCATGGGGAAAGGGAAGGTCATCCCGTCCCGATCCCTTGAACGGTTTACTGAGCTTTTTCCTTGCCCATGGGCATGCCGCTGTCGTTGGTGGTGCGGGGAACACAGATCATGTGATCACCCTGCTTCACGAAGTTTTGATTCGCGGTGCAGTGTCGTGAATCCTTGGCCACTTTCGGATTGACGTTCTTTGGGCTGGTATGGGTTGTGGCGCGGCTGTGATTCGCATCGTGACCTGCGCTGACGCTTTTATCTGCCGGTGGGTTCATGGCTTGAGCCCAACCGCTTTGTGCTCCAGCCAGGAGAAGAGCGCAGGTGAGCGCCGGGATTCCAAAATAATGTTTCATCAGGATCTCCTTCCTTGGTGTCGGTTCAGTACCCTGCAAGTTGAATTCCAAAGCGCTGCATCCAATTTCCTTCACCATAAAATTAAGCAAAAACCCGGAAAAATTCAGCCATCCCTCTTTAAGGATGACGTCAGCGGTGTTAGCTTGATCCCGAGGACAGGAACTCTTTTTTTGAAAATCATACGCGAGGAATCGGATATGCAAGTTTCAGAACAGGATATGCGGGAAGCCATAGGTTTTGAATTGGCGGATATTCTTCACCGGCAGAAAACGATTCTTTCCTGTAACGAGGCCTTGAATCTTATGGATGGCGAAGCCCATGGAGGACTTCGCACGATGGCGGAGGAGGATGATAAAAACCTTCGCATGCTCGAAACCGTGATCGGCAGCTACGGGATCCGGGTGGAGCCGCGTTATGCGGCAGTGCAGTTGGCTGATACGGTGAGCGACATCGTGACCAATGAAGCCTCCATCCCTTTGGAGAAGCTGGGAGCTTATATCCTCCTGAAGCAGAATCAGATGATGTGCAGCCATCTCGTGCATAAATCGGTGCAGACCGCGGACCCTGATATCAAAATCGCACTGGGGGCCTTTGATGGTGTTTACGCAGGCTTTACCCGCCATGTGTCCGAGCTGATGAAACTCATGGAAAGCGCGGGTGTGGAGTGGATCACGGGGAATCAGCCGGTCACCGGCATCTTCGGACGGGCGCGCGACGCGGTAGCGACCGTGGCTGGCATGGTGATGAGCAAGGTCGCGAAGCCTGCCGATGAAATGAGCGTCCTCCCCATCCTGACGATGGATCATCGGAAGGTGGACATTCTTTTCAAGGAAATCACCGAAAACACAGAACCCGAAAAAGACGCAGGTATTTTCCATCAGCTGAAGGCGGATCTCACCTCGCATTCCATCGCGGAAGAGGAAACCGTGTACAGACGCTTTCAGAATCTGAGCGACATGAAGAATCTGATTGCGGATGCGAAGCAGGAGCATGAAGACCTTCGTACACTGCTCGACGAGATCAGTGACGTCATCGACGATCGTGAGGCTTTCCTGGATAAAATCGACGACCTGCAGCAACTCGTCAAACATCACGTGGATCAGGAAGAGAATGAGGTTTTCCCCTTGATCAAGAAGAACAGCAGTGAAGAGGTCCTCGTGGAAATGTCACGGGATTTCATGGAAGCCAAAAAACGGATTCAGGAAAATGTGGGGGTCGATGAGATCATCGCTTCAGCCGCCAATGAAGACTCGTCCGAAGCCTCGTCGGCTCAGACTGGCCTTTGATTGCAAAAAGACCGCGGTCAACCGCGGTTCTTTTCGGTCCCGGCTTCAGACGGAATGACTGCGACCCGAGATGAGACTGCGTCCCACCACAAGGCCAAGACCCAGGGCTCCTGCGATATAGGCATAAGGATTCTGACGGATCTTCTGATCCATCACCTTCGCCTGCTTTTGCCACATGGTCTGAGAAGCCAGCTCATCATCCGAGCCTTGAGCGAACATGGTATCAGAGCTCGCGCTGATATCAGGTCCATCACCTACCAGAGTTTCTGAGGGCATCATCATGCTCTCATTGATGGACGCTCCGATTGACGTGGTCACGTCAAAGTCGGGGGATTCGCTATCCAGACCCGACTGCGGCCGCGAAGCCAGAATGCCCTGGGAATCCAAGGGCTGAGGGATCATATCTTCAGAAGACGTCGGCCGTAGGTTGCCAGGGATGTCAGAAGAAGGCTGTGCCTGTGACGCAAGCAGGCCTTGCGGATTATCCTGGGGATTCAAGTCGGTCATATTTAATCCTCCCAAATTGAAAAGAGTCTGCCAGCT
>NZ_DASTAT010000113.1 GCF_035712445.1 Oligoflexus sp.
GGCGTCCTATAACCCCATTCTTGATATGAACGGTCGGCCGATGAAGGTCGTGAAATTCGCGACGGACATCAGCCAGCAGAAACTGAAAGACCAGGAGCTTTTAGCCCTGTCCAAGACCCAGGCTGTGATCAGCTTCAATCTGGATGGAACGGTCATCGAAGCCAATGATAACTTTCACAACACTCTTGGTTATCGTCCCGACGAAATCAAAGGCCGGCATCATTCCATGTTCTGCGCCCCTGAGTATGCGAACAGCATGGAATACCGGGAATTCTGGGCGAAATTGAACAGCGGAAAGTTCGTCGCGGGGCAATTCCCACGATTGACCAAAGACAAGCGCCAGGTCTGGCTGCAGGCGTCCTATAATCCCGTCTTCGATCTGACGGGCCGGGTCTTCAAAGTCGTGAAATACGCGACGGATATCACCAAGGAAAAGGAAGACTGGTTCCAGCTCGTTCGCACTCTGGGCGAGACAGCCGAGCAATTGGCTGCGGCGTCCGAGGAGCTGACCGCGACGGCGACTCAGTTCGCAGCCAACTCCCGCACCACGACCGAGCAGTCGAACAATGCCGCTGCGGCTTCGGAAGAAGTTTCGAAGGGCGTGCAGTCGGTGTCCGTGAGCATGTCGGAGATCGCGGCCTCGATCGGCGAGATCTCGAAAAACACGACCCTCAGTTCGGAAAAGAATCGCGAGAGTCTCCGCGCTGCGGAATCAACCTCGACCATCATGAATACGCTCGGCGCCAGCAGCCAGGAAATTGGTTCCATCGTGAAAGTCATCAGCTCGATAGCGCAGCAGACCAATCTCCTCGCTTTGAACGCGACCATCGAAGCCGCCCGTGCCGGTGATGCCGGTCGTGGATTCGCCGTCGTTGCGAATGAAGTGAAAGAACTGGCCACGCAAACAGCGCGCGCGACCGAAGAGATCGCGCATAAGGTTTCCGCCATCCAGGATAATACCGGGCGTGCGGTGACCGCGATTGCCTCGATTTCCAAGACGGTCAGCGAAACCAGCACCATGGCCGTGACGATCGCCACAGCCGTCGAGGAACAGACGGCCACGATCAGTGAAGTCTCGCGCGTGGTCGCGGAATCAAGCCAGGCGGTCAACAGCATTTCGAATATCGTGAAAGATGTATCCCGCGGCGCAGCGGAAGGATCGCAGGGCGCCGGGCAGCTGCTCGACGCGTCCCGCGGTTTGAGCGAGCTGGCAAGCAAGTTGAAGAGCATGGTCGCCAAGCTCGATAACTGAGCGGCATCATCTCAAACACAAAGGGCCTGCATGAAGCAGGCCCTTTTTTTATACGCGAAACGTCACTATCAAGGCTGCGTGCTCGGCGCTTCAGGAGCTTCCGGTGTCGGAGGCGTAGCGGGTGCCGCGGGCGCTGTTGCGGGGGATTCCGGTGTGCCGGGCGCCGTTGGAGCAGCGGGTGGTGTACCGGGTGCGGTCGCCGGTGTTTCAGGAGCCGGAGGCGCAGGCGGTGCCACCTTGAATTCAAACGGATAGGCGATGCTGATCTTCTGTCCGCCCCGTGGTTTCGGGAAGCTCCAGGCTTTCATTTTATTGCGAATGCAGTTCCCGATTTCTTTATTCTTGAATGTATTCTGCTCCAGCTGGCT
Source organism: Oligoflexus sp. (assembly GCF_035712445.1). Classification (NCBI taxonomy): domain Bacteria; kingdom Pseudomonadati; phylum Bdellovibrionota; class Oligoflexia; order Oligoflexales; family Oligoflexaceae; genus Oligoflexus; species Oligoflexus sp. The sequence goes on from NZ_DASTAT010000113.1 coordinate 1,621, forward strand.
CGCCTCGATCTTGCCGGCAAGTCCAATCAGAAAACGAATCTTCACTTTGCCACCCGTGGCTTTCTCATCGGCCGTGGCTTCCTTGAAACAGGCGACAGCGTCGTCGTTGTGAGACTGAATCACGCTCACGATTTCTTTTTGCGTCAGACCGTCACCTTTAGGGGCAGCAGCCAAAGTCATCGGGGTCAGCAAAGCCACTAGGGCGAGTCCACGAAGGCCAAACATTCCGTATTCCTTTCCGAATAAATGCATCGAAAGCAGTCCGGTGCATAGTATCCAGATTCCCGGTATAAGAAAAGGTAAGGTAATAAAGTTCTTACCAAAGTCCAATGAAATCAAGGCACTGCCTGCCCAAGGACGCGACAGGAGGCCAAGGGCTCGTGACTAACCCCAGAGAATGACGAGACCCCGCACCTGGTCATTTTTTTGCAGACTCCCTCGTCTACCATGACACGTCCAGGAGTTTGGCAATGATCTATCAATACGGGGATCTTGTGGTGCAGGCTTTTCGCGAAGAGCCCGCTGCCGTCACCATCAACGGCTGGACCATCAACTACATGGGCTTTTGCCGTTCTGAGCATCGCAATAAAACGCCGCTCGTCCTGCTGGGCGGTGCCTTTCAATCCTTCACCTCGTTTTTGAGCGACGTGAAGGCCTATCTGGCCGAAGTGCCTGTGCTCCTGGTCGCTTTGCCCGGTCAGGCCAGCAATCGGGAAACCCGCGATGCCTCGCACCTCAGCCTTCGTGATATGGCCGATCTTCTGGAAGGCTTCTTCCAGGAAATGCAGATCGAACAAGTGGCCCTGGCCGGTTATTCCTATGGTTCGCTCCTGGCCTATACCTACGCCTATCATTACGAAATGCGCCTGGAGCAGCTGGTGCTGGTCGGCTGCAGCCTCGATCTGCGGCACACCCAAAAACAAATCCTGCAGTATGCTGTGAACAATTTTAATCCCGAAACCATAGACGAGGATTCCGAGGCCGCATCCCAGGCTTTTTTCAACCTGAATGCCATGGACGCCACGGGCCTTTCCCTCGGCCTTGTGGAGACTCTGATTCATTCCATCAAAAGGCTGGCTCCGCAGGAACTCGCCAGCTATCGTTCCAACTCCGCGCGCCTTCTGCGGGAAAGACTGCCGCAGCGCAACTTTCAGGTCAGGACTCTGGTCCTGGCGGCCGCCTATGATCATTACACGACGCCCGATCAGAGCCTTGAAGTCCACGGCTGCTTTGAGAACGGTGACTTTGTTCTGATCGAGAAAGGCGACCACCTGCTGCCGCTCCGTCGCCCCCAGCTGATCAATCAAACCATCCTGCAGTTTTTATTCGATGCCCCGTACGCTGGTGAAGGCGTTTTGTATGGTGACGCCGCCATTGCCCGTGCCAGCGATCGCCGTCTGCAGAGGCGGTTCAAGGTCAAAGGCCTCGCTGTGGTGCTCACCCATGCCGATCAATTTCGCTTTGAAGGCACCCTTGAGGACATCAGTCTGGACGGCTGTGGCCTTTCCCTGCCGGCCCTGATGAGCGCCACCGCGGAATTCGATGGCACATGGCAGCTTGAAATCGGCGCATCGGAGTACAGAATCCCAGGCTTTTTGCGCGTCAATCGCGGCCGGGCGCACTTTGTTTTCTTCAAGAAGACACTGTCGGATCGGAAGCATATTAATGATTTTATTGAATCCTTCCAGGACCTTCCTTTGGTCGATCGGATGAACGCCTAGCGATTGGGCGAGACAAGGCCGGGGAATCCATGCACAATGAGCGGGAACTGTCATCAAAGAGGAGGTCCCGCTCTTGTTTGTGCGCATCACCACCATCCTGATCATCAGCCTGACCTGTCTGCTCGGCGGTTGCATTAAAAAGAAAACAAGCGAGACGTCTTCGAGCACGCCGGTGAAGATCTTCTATCATCTGCGTGAGGGCGAGGAAAAAAGCATCGACCCCATGAAGCAGTTCGATGAATCCTCGCATCAGATCGTCAGTAACCTTTACGACAGTCTTCTGCGTTACCATTATCTGAAACGACCCTACGAACTGGAACCCAATCTTCTGACCAAAATGCCGGAAAAACAGCCGGACGGTCGCAGCTATCTCTTCACCCTGAAAAAGGGCGTGCTCTTTCACGACAACGCCTGCTTCCCCGGTGGAAAAGGCCGCGAGATGAAAGCCGATGACGTGATCTATTCCCTCAAGCGCTTTGCCGATGCCAACACCAATCGACTGACCTATATCCTGATCCAGGGTTTGATCGAAGGCTTGGATGATTTTCGCGCGCAGTCCAGCAAAGACGGCAAAAATTTTTCCTTTGATAAGAATGAAATCAAAGGCGTGAAAAAGAAAGATGATTACAGCTTCACGATCACCTTCGTCCAGGACAGCCCGCTTAATTTCCATCCTCTGGCCTTCAATGGCCTCGCCATCGTCCCGCGCGAGGCCGTGGAAAAATACGGTGACGACTTCGATAAAAATCCTGTGGGCACAGGGCCTTTTGTGATGAAGACCTATTCGCGGCGCGGCACCACGATCCTGGCGCGCAATCCGCACTATCACGGCACCTATCCCACCGAAGGAATGCCCGAGGACAAGGCGGCTGGACTGTTGGAGGCCGCCGGAAAACAGCTGCCCTTTGTGGATGAAGTCCATCTGCCGTTGATCGAAGAACTGCAGCCGCAGATGCTGAAGTTTAAAAAAGGCCAGGTTGCCTACGTGGCGATCAACCGCGATGACTTCGAGCAGATGGTGGAAAAAAAGGGGAATAGCTTTGCCCTGAAAGGGGATTACGCCAAGGAATTTGATATCTATTCCGCCAACGGCCTTCAGAATGACTTCATTCGCTTCGGGCTGAGGGACCCCATCCTCGGTAAAAAAGCGGTTCGCCAGGCCCTGGCCTTGGCCCTGAACACCCAGGGTTACATAGATCTCATGTTCAACGGCCGCGGGCAGGCTCCTGAATCTTTGATCCCTCTTGATATCCCGGGAAGTGCGCTTGATACGGGCTCGACCTGGTATAAGGCGGATCTGGAGGCCGCGAAAAAGAAACTGGCTGAAGCGGGTTATCCGGAAGGGAAGGGGCTGCCGACTTTTGTCATGGAGTATCGCAGCACCAATAAGGATCAAAGGCAGCGTTTCGAGTATATTCGTAACGAATGGGCCAAGATCGGGGTCAAGGTCGAAGCCAATTACCAGACCTTCAGCAACTACCTGAAAAAAACCGATGAAGGCAATTATCAGCTGGCGGATTCCGGTTGGAACGCGGATTATCCCGATGCGGAAAACTTCTACTCGCTGCTTTACGGCAAGAACGTGGCCCCAGGACCCAACACCGGGCATTTTGCGAACGCCCGTTATGACGAACTTTATCTGCAGTCACGCCATATGAAAAATGGACCGGAGCGCTGGAAGCTGTTCGCGGAAATGGACGCCATCCTGAAAGAGGAGGTGCCCTTTCTTTTGCTGAAGAACACCACCGTCGTGGGTTTGAAGCAGAAGAACGTCAGGAACTTCAAACGCAATCTGATGGTGCCCTATCCTTACAAATACTTTGACCTTGCGCCTTAAAGCGGGATTTTTTCCCGCACGAAGCTCACAAGTTCCTGGGCCATCGCGAGGTGGTCAGGAACCCGAGGATGCTCCCAGGTCCTGGTTTTGAAGATATAGGTCAGCATCTTCGGATCATTCTGCCTGCGCACCGCTTCGCTCACATAAAAGGGATAGGGGGAGCGGGCATCATGCCCCACATCCATGGCTCCCAAAAGTCCCACGATCCAGGCCCCTGGATGCCGTGCCCGCAGGTCCCTTAAAAATTTTTCATAGGCCGGGGCAAAGTCATCCCGCACGCCCTTGGCCCAATCGTTCTGTCCCAGGTTCACAAAAATGATCTGGGGTTCCCGACCTTTTTTGTCATGAAGAGGAGCCGCCGGATCCGGCAGCTCACGATTCCAGATCTCGGCCATGGTATGCGGCTGATATCCTAAGGTCAGTCCTATGCCGCTGACCGCTATCATCTGGCTGTCCGCGTTCAGCATGCGGCTGACCAGTGCTCCATAGGAAAGCAGGTGATTATGCGGCCGCAGGTCATCCCATTGTTCAACCTCGCCGCATTCATTGCAGGCCCCGACTGTCTGGGAATCCCCATAAAAATCCAGGCGCGGGCCGATCGGTCGATTCCAGGGCAAAAATCCTTGACCCTGATCCACAAAGAAACCATTGATCTGCGTCGGTCCACTGAAGGTTTCCGTGCGGCGGAAGATTTCAAAAACATGCTCCCCGTCGGCCAGATCGCGGGCCAGGGGATAGACGTGAAACCCGGGAGCGGTATCGAGGATGCGGGAATTTTTCAGATCCCCATCAATGATCACCTGATAATCGGTGCGGCCCGAATCCTCCAGCTGCACAGCCAGGGAGGATCCGGTGAAGCGGCCTTTGATGCTGGTCCCGGGCCAGATGACCCGCAGCTTCTGCTGCTCATTCCAGCTGACCCGACCGGACAGGAAGAGTCCGGCAACGTGCGGTGAAAACCAGCTGCCGCGGCTCACATCCTCGGGCTGAATCGTGGCCGGCCGCCAGGTCGTGATCCATGACCAGTCCTGGCTTTGAGCCGATAAAGGGCCGGCGAGAAGCGTGCAGACGAGAAGAGTCATTCGGTGCATGTTTCAATTCTTTCGTGAGTTCTGATGATGAGCCTGTTCCCATACGGCCTGGGCTCCAGGATCATCAAAGTCAAATTCATAGCTCCAGTCATCAATCGACGCGGACTGAATGCGCCAGACCATGGTGCCCGGAATGCCCAGCCCGTTCGCATGCTGAAAGACTTCGCGCATGAGCAGATTGCGATCCCCATAGTAGCGGCGGAAGCCGAGTTCTTCGATAATCAAAGGTTTTCCAGCATCATGAGCCAGCCGATGCCGATCGGCGATGAATTGATCCAGGATCCAGCGTCTGTCGTTATAGGGAATGTCCCACTGATCGGGATAGGCGTGCAGCGTGGCGAAATCAAGCCAGGGGATATAGAGGTTACTCACATAATCCGAACCCTTGAGTCCATTATTGATCCAATGGTAGCGATCACTCCAGCCTTCCGAGCGATAGCCTTCCTCGCCACTGGCCAGTAGCTGCTTCGGAGCTTCGCGGTTTAAAAACTCCGACATTTCCCACAGCCAATCATGGGCGAGGCTGCCCACTTTCAGGCCGCGATCCCTTTCATAGTTATCGCGGGTGTGCGGCTCGTTCGCCAGCTCCCAGGCCATGATCGTGGGGTCGTCGCGATAGGTGCGGCCGTTGAAGCTGTTCTGATGATGGATCCAAAATTTCGCGTACTGCTTATAGGCTTCCTTCACCTGGCCATCGGAATAAAAAAGTTCGCGATCCCTGCCCGAGCCTAGGATCTGATCCACCCACCACTGCATGCCGCCGTATTCCGGCTCATAGTTCACAAGAACGAAGATGACCTTCAGGCCATATTCCGCGGCCTTGGCCAGGGCGAAGTCCATGCGCCGAACGCCATCATAATTGAAGTTTCCAGGACTCCATTGCGTGGCCACGGCCCCGTTCCAGCCGCCGTTATTAAAGCCCCAGATGCGGATGACCTTCAGCCCGCGTTCGGCGACATGCCGCAGGGTCTGATCCACCTCCTGCTCGGAAACGCCGCTGAGGAGTCCGATTTCATAAAGATTGGTGCCATGAAAATAAAACGGTCGTCCATCCAGCTCGAATTGCCTATTTTTAACCTGAACGAAGCCGGACTCCTTCCCGCCCCATGCACCCATGAGACCTGCGGTACGCGGCTCGGCGCTGCACGCGGTCAGCAGTGTCATCACGATCGCTTCCGTCAGTCTTTTCCAGTGTCGTGTCATGCCCCAACCCCCAAATTTCATCAGATTTCCCAGTAACTCGAAAGGCCCAGATAAAAACCGCTGTTGCGTCCGGGATAAAGCCCGTTGCTCACATCACGCCGCATGGCATCGTTCCAAAAGGAATAGCCGGTATAAAGTCCGAACTTCTGCTGCCAGCGCGCCAAAGGCTTTAGATTCAGCGCCAGATAAAGATTGACGAGTGATTGATCGACCGGACGAATGGTCTCCTGCAGATCGCCGTCACCTTCCCGATGCCGATAGCCAAAGCCATCCGTCACGGCCACATAACCGAGGAGCGTTTCCAATTCCAGAGTGGAACGGATCTGATACATCGGGCGAATCGCAGCGGCGACGGCCTGCATCGGCGGTCTTTCATAGATCTGATCATCCACGGTATAACGCCAGCCACCAAAGTCCGCACGCTGCCAACCGATGGCCGCATCCAGACTGAAGTCCCGACCTTGAGGATACCAACTGAACTGTTCGCCGATTCTGAGAAGACGCGAGTCCTGAACAGCGTCTCTGAGTTCCGGAGGCGCCGAGGCTGAAAAAAGCTGATTGTTGCGCCAGGGCCCCAGCGAATCGGCGAGCGGGCCCTGATCAAAATCAGGGCTATCCATGACTCCAAAAAGCCCCCGGCCTATCATCGCAGCGAATTGATGCGAGGCGGACGGCTTCCAGGCCTTATGCATCATTGCGAATTTAAATCCGGTCATGGGCGCGTAACTTTGCGTTCCGGTGCCGGCATCCCGCGCTCCACTTTGCGTGAGGTTGGAAATGAAGCCGAGTTTGCCATCCAAAAGCGGAATTTCCTCCAGGCGAAAATCCAGCGCGCTTTGAATCGGTCCCCCGGAATAGGAAACCGTATAGAATGCGGCCGCCGACGCGCGTATCCCATTGCCCACATCGAAGTTATAGATGCCGAGCCCAGGCCCTTCATTGTTCGCAATCGTCATCCCGATCAGCCAGAAACCCTCCCAGCGATACGAGCGCCGACCGATCCAAAAAAGAGTCTCGCGCGGCAGGAACTGACCCACTTCCAAAAAAAGGTTGCGGTTGCCGATCTTCATCGCATCCGTCCCGGCGCTGCGTTCGCCATTCAGGGTCAGCTGCAGGTCAAAATCCAAACGAACCCAGGATCCCCCTTCACTGCTGGGGCTGCGCAGGTGGTACTGACTGTAAAGCTCCGACCAGGCGCCTTGACAGGAGCCACCTGCGCCACTGATCCAAAGCCCGGATTTCTGCGGCTGGTTGATCGGCTTGCAGCTGACACCGGCCTCATTCAAACCCAGGTTCAGACCAAATTTCCACCAGTTCTTCAGCTCCTGCGCGCTTCCTGTTTGGGGGAAAAGAAAAGCGAAGAGCAGAAGAAAACCCAGGATGTATCCATGTCCGTCAGGGGCGTATGAAGATTTCAATGGGCAACTCCCGCGGACGATAGTGATTTTTTTTCGAACGCACAGGCAGCTGCTCGGCCGCCGGCCCTACGCTGACCTGGGGCTCCACCTCCTGCGCCAGCCGGATATTGTCGATGTGAAAACTTCCGGTGGGTTGATCAGGCATGTAAAAAAGCAGATAGATCTTGCGCGGCAGCGTCGTCAGGTTCACGGCGCTTTGATACTGCCAGCTCGTGGTCTTCGCTTTCCAGGTCTTGCTTTTCAAATAGAATACGACATCGCGATTCCAGCCTTTTTCCAGGTTAAAAGGCTGCGATTCAAAATATTCATCGGTATCAATCGCCATCGCGACCTGAGCCGACGTGATTTCCGGCAGCTCGATATCCATCCGCAGACTGGTGAATTCCCGGCCGAGCGAGCTGATATCGCGTTCGATCACAATGCCTTTGCCCTTGCGTTGGGCACCTTCCAACCAAAAAATCTTGAGAGACTTTTTGCCTTCAGTAAACGTGCCTTCGGTGATTTCGGCCTTGGCTTCATCACCCCAGTCGGCAATGCGCCACTTGTTGTCCTGCTCAAAACCATCGAGCAGTTCAGCCTGGGCCAGTTTCGGCAGCAGGAGGCAGGAAAAAAGGATTAAGCTTTGGGCTATGTTTTTCATTGTTCACCACCAAAGGCTCATGGTTACACCACCGGTCCACCCTTGCGTTTTATTCTGCAGGGGACCCCGCGTGACATCGCGGCGGATTTCCGGATTCCATTCGTTAAAGGCCGCATAGAATTTGGTTTCGGTGCCACCGCCCCAACCGAGCGGACGCACGATATAGGCGATTTCACTGCGGCGGAGACTGCGATCGACGGGCTTTCGGCTTTCGCTGACCGTGCCATCGGGAAGACGCCGCCGATAGCCCAGACCATTTTCCATAAGCACCGCGCCGTGGCTCAGGGCGAGGCTCTGACGCGCAGTGATATCCCAGATAGGGCGCAGCATCCACGCCCGCGTTTCCATCGGCGGACGATCATAGATGAGGCCTTCATCCACGTAATGAAGGCCTCCGAACTCGACCTTTTCATAAAGCAGGGCCGCCTGAAGCGAGAAGGGAACGAACTCCGGATAAAGAAGATACTGATCCCCGACGCGGAAGGCCTGCGAGCGTTTGATCGCCTCACGCTCCTCGCTATGCAGCGTGGAATCAAGCCAGGCGGGATCGCGTTCCTCGCCGGTATTGTTGAATTCCGCGCCGCGTCCCTGATCGAAGGGCACAAGGTCATTGCCACCGAAAAGACCGCGCCCGGCCTGGACGAAGAATTTATTTTCGCTGTCCTCATCCTCGATCTTATGAATCAGAGCGAGCTGCGTTCCTGTCATCGGTGCGAATTTCTTCGCTCCGGTTTTGCTATCGGTGCTGAGCGTGCGGGTCTGCAGCAGCGCGACCTTCAATGTTCCACCGAAGAGGGGCACGCGGTCCCAGCGGATGTCGATGGTATCCTGGGAAGGACCACCGTTTTTGGAATTGACGCGGAAAAAAGCTGTTCCAAGGTAACCAAGTCCGAGATCAAGGTTGCTCAGCCCCAGGCCCGGTCCATGCTGATCAAGAATGCGAAGATCAAGGATCCAAAGATCCTCGTAATCATAGCTGCGATTTCCGACCCAGACGACTTCCTTGCCGCCCCAGAAATTCCCCACCTCAGCAAAGAAGTTGCGATTGCCGAGGATCAAGCCGCTCGTACCCTGGGTGGTATCAACCCAGCCGCGTTCCATCGGGGCTTTGATGGTCAGATCGATGAAAGCACGCGCCCAGATCTGCTGGGTTCCGCCGCGAATGAAATACTTCGACCAGGCCAGAACCCCTTCGGTTTCCGCGCAGTCATCACGGGCGATCTGCAGATCCTGATCACCGTGGGTACGGAGGCAGGGGCCCAGGCTTCCACCCGGTCCCAGTCCCAAGTTAATCGTCATGCGTCCATGCAGTTTGCCATCCTCCTGCACCTGCGCAGCGAGGGGCCCCATCGAAACGAGTAACGTCCATCCAAGAAGGAGTCGCAGGAAAATTTTCATAAGTTTTATCCATCGGCAGAACGGGATGAATCAGAGATCCAGGACCTCAGGACGCACTGGCCACGACCACGGGCTGCGAGCCTTCGGGCACCGTATACTTTTCACTCTGGAGGTCCAGCTTGCCGTCTTTATCGGCGTTCTTGCTGTCCTCGGGATAGATGTCGAGTTGGAAAAGATAAGTGCCTGGCGGTGAATCCCAGGGTGGATTGCTCGTCGCTCCGGCACCGGGAGGGGCGCAGTCCTTATCATCCTGCTCATCCCTCGCGACGAAGGCGAAGGAGAGTTTGCCGGAAAAACCTTTATCCACTTTGATTGTCTGATTGCCGTAGGATCGCCATCCAGACCCAGGCATTTTCAGGGCGACGGCAAAGCTCGCGGTGAAATCCATCCGTTTCACGTCCAGGGAAACGTTCACATCCTGGCAGCCCACGATCTGATCCGGTGCTTCCAAAGGCCCTATGATAACCGGCTTTCCGGAAGGATCGTTCGGCGCCTCGGGATCGACCTGGATACCGGCCACGCGCCATGAACCCAGCTGATCCGCATCCTCATCCTCGAAGCGATCACCGCCTTTGATTTCCAGCATGTATCCCGTATCTATAGCCCAACGACCGTCGATATAGGCGGCGGCCGGGCCTTTGGGCAGCGCGTAATTGGGGGTGAGAACGAGATCGCGTGTCCCCGATCCGGGGTCAAGTTCGAACTTTTGCCAGTTGGTCAGTCCATCACCACCGACCTGACCCTGATCCACTCGTTTCAGGACGACTTCGAGCGTGGTGGGACGGGATACGTTATAGGCCACAGTCACAAGAAAGGGCGAGCGACCGTTGATCTTGCGAGGAACGGTCACGCCGTTATAGATGTGAATGCGTTCAAAACCCTCGGCATCCGCCTCGGTCCTGTAACCCCACAGGCTTTGGCAGGTCTGGGTTTTCAGGCTGAAATACGTTCCATTATCACAGTCCTGAACCTGTCCGATGGTTGTGGTGTCCGGGCGACCACAGCTCATCAGGGCCAGCGCGAGACTCCCTATGATGACGAAATTCATGAAATTTGCCCCCCTTGTTTTCCATCGCGAACCTAAATATCCTTTATCGACTGAACTGCCCTTGAGAATTCAGATGCGCGGCTCCCCGCACGCCGCTCGAATCACCGAAGCGGGCTGGCACGAAACGAGTGCGAACATCCGGACTGAAAATATACTCGCCCCAAATGCGAGGCACATTCTGATAAATACGACTGCAGTTGGAAAGACCGCCGCCGGCCACAATCACGTCGGGATCGAGGATATTGATTACCGACGCCAGACTGCGGGCGAGTCGATGCTCAAGTCTTTCAAGCGCGGCATCTGCATCCGGGTCGCCTTTCTCGGCAAGCTCGACGATTTTCTGCGCATTGGCCTGCCGCCCGGTTGCCGCTGCAAAATCACGCGCCAAACCCGTTCCAGACACATACGTTTCAATGCAGCCGCGTTGTCCGCAGTAACAATAGGGACTTGGCAAATCATAGGGCAAAGGATCCGGAAGGCGATTGTGCCCCCATTCCCCGCCGATCGAATTGACCCCCATAATCAACTGCCTTTGGAACACAATCCCGCCGCCACAGCCGGTTCCCAGGATAATGCCGAACACGCAGGACGCATAAGCACCGGCACCGTCCCACGCTTCTGAAAGCGCAAAACAGTTGGCATCATTGGCCACACGAATCTGTCGATCGAGCAGACGCTCCAGATCAATCTGAAGTGGCTTTCCTATCAGTTCTGTCGTGTTACTGTTTTTTACTAATCCATTATGAGGATCTATTGCGCCGGGGATCCCGATTCCAACCGTGCCTTGCATGCCTAATTCTTCTTCCGCTTCCATCACCAATTGGCGAAGCGATTCAACGATTGGCTTGTAAGCGCCTCGTGGAGTAGGGATACGTCGGCGAAGCAATTCCTGGCCGTGTTCGTCGAGGGCCAGGATTTCGATCTTGGTTCCACCCAAATCGATACCCAGTTTCATGTAAAATCTCCCATCTACCTCTTTGCCTGTGATTCGTCTTTTTTTATCCGAAAGACAAGAAGTATTACTCTCACACTTTGTTAATTAATTTTACTAAATGATTTTGACCAAGAATTCCTGGATGTCGTAAGGTTCATCTCTATATTAGGGCGAAAGTTTGATTTCGTAGTTTTTTGACATTTTTCCCCGGAAAACTAGCTGATATCAGCGAAGACATCGCTCTCATCAAGTAATTCAATAACGTGGATCTGCACCGACCGCGCGGATGGAATTTTTTTTTCAGTTGCCGACTTGGTAAGGAAAATTTACGAGAGGGATTGGACGAAAGAACAAAGTCTCAGGTGGGAAGCCACACTTGATAACGATTAATGAAAGTCGATTATGTCGGCTGAAGAATCGGAATCGCAGGTCTTTTCGGGCTCGATCGCAACTTTGTTCGCTGAACCGGGGGAGAACGAACAGTGTCACGGCTAAAAAGAGTCTGCTTCGGATGGATGCTGCTCCTGCTCCTGGGAGTACCCGCTGCCACTGCGGCCACGGATAAGGTTTTGCAGTTCTGGGTGGTGGGCAATGGCATCGAAGACTCCCTGATGTATCGGGAGTTGGCGCGGAACTTCGAAAAGGAAAGCGGATATAAGGTCCATGTCACCCCGCTCTCATGGGGAAACTTCAATCAGAAATATCTGACGTCGATGGCGGCTGCGCTGCCGCCTGATATCGGTGTGGCCAACCTGGGATCACCGATGGAATGGGGCTCGCTGGGTGGAGTCGTCGCCCTGGATAAGGAATTTCCCGAGGAGATCGCCGAGCTGAAGGGGAGATTTTTTCCAGGAACTTTGCCGCAGTTTACTTTTAATGGCCATCTTTATGGGCTGCCGACCGAGCTGGTCACCGCCGTCCTTTATTATCGGAAGGATGTCTTCGAACGGCTTAACCTTGTGCCGCCCAAGACCTGGAGCGAACTCCAGGCGGCCATTCGGAAACTCGAAGTGAATCGCTACCACTTTCATTTCGGCTGGACCCGTGGGGAACAATGGGCGCTTTATTACCAGACGCTGCCCTTTGGCTTTGCCGGCGTGGGTCAGACGCCGGATGGTCAGCCAGCCCTGGATTGGCTGCAGCCCGCTTATCAGAAAGGCGTGGCGCATGGACTTGGTCTTTGGCATCTGCATGATGCCATCGGCGATGGTTCGACCGATCGCACGATTGGTCGTTTTCTCTCGGATATTCCAGATCAATCTCTGGGGATGATGGTCGATGGGAACTGGGTGGCCAGCTCGATTCAAAAGATCGCTCCCGAGGCGGAGGCGCGCTGGGGCGTCGTGCCGTGGCCCAAAGCCGATGAGGGGCAGGCCATCAACGTCATGGGCGGCACCTCGTATGTAATTTTTCAGAAATCGAAGCATAAGGCGGCGGCGTTCGCCTGGCTCAAGTATTTGAATTCGCTGGAAGCCCAGCAGTTCATGATCCTCGAACGCGTGCAAAGGGAAGGGCAGGCTGCGGCTTTCAACATTTCGCCGGTCAAGGCCGTTTGGGATGAAAGCCAGACGGAATTTTGGGCAAGGCCGGAATTTCAGGATCAGCGGAAAATCATCGACGCCCTGCGCGGCATACTCGATACCTTCCAATCCTTTCCCTATCTGAAGGGAAAGCCGGATACCGATCAGATCGAAGCGCGGATCCTCGATCGCATGGGGACGGCCATCAACCGTCGTCTGACGGCCGAGGCTGACCTTCGCGGGCTGACGCGCTGGGATTATATCAAGTGGATGGCGTCGGAGGAGGGGGCGGACAAGCGGAACGAGATGAATCGCTGGATCAGCGCGCAGCTGAGCACGGAATACGCGCAGCAGTATCCCCTCGCTCTGCAGCGGCTGAACCAGGAAACCGCCCGCTATCAAAACAGCTACGGGGACATCGTCGCGAACCTCGATGCCTTCGAGGGTCGCCGCAATATCCTCGATTATCTGAAATGGGGCGCGCTGGGGTCGATGATCCTCGGTCTTATCCTTGTCTTCAGCATGCCGCGGCTTCGCGCCTATCGGAATTCCTATGCGTTCATCGCGGTGCCCTGCATCCTCTCCCTGGTCTTCGTCGTGGTGCCCATGCTGACCTCGCTGTATCTTTCGTTCACCGAATACCATTCGATCCTGCCGCTCGCGTCGGCGAAGTGGATCGGTTTTCAGCATTATCTTTCGGCCATTGACCTGAAGGACTCGGAGAACGTCCTCAGGAGCATAGGCAAGACCATGATCTATGTCAGCGTCACGGTGCCCGCGGGCATTCTTCTGGCGCTTCTTTTTGCGGCTCTTTTGAATAACGATCTGATCGGCCAAAGATTCTGGCGTTTCCTTTATTTTTCGCCGCTCATCACCAGTGCGGTCTCGGTCTCGCTGATCTTTACGCAGCTTTACCGCGAATCCTCGATGGGCTGGCTGAATGCCGCGTTCTTAAAGCTCGGTTGGATCACCAACCCCATTCTTTTCCTGAAGGATCCCCAGACCTTCCTGGCCTGCGTGATGGCTCTTGCCATCTGGCACGGGCTGGCCTTTACCATACTTCTCTTTCTGGCGGGACTTCAGCAGATTCCGACTCAGCTCTATAAAGCAGCGGAAATAGATGGGGCCGGCTGGTGGCAAAAATTCTGGCACGTATCCCTGCCGGGAATCAGGCCGCAGCTCTTTTTTGCCTTGATTATGGGGCTGATCGGCAGCTTTCAGGTCTTTGAACAGATCTATATGCTCGGCGGCGGATCGGGTTATGCCGGATCGAAGTTTGGTCCCAATGATGCCGGTCGCACCATGGTGCCTTTGATCTATGACCTTGGTTTTGAACAGTTCAAAATGGGTCGCGCGTCGGCTGTGGCCTATATTCTGTTTCTCGTGATTCTGGTGTTTACAATGCTGCAGCTCAGGGTTCTGAGGCAGAAGACGGCGGACTAGGAGAGAACCATGAACGTTGATAAAGAACTCACGACGCAGCCTTTGACGCTGAACTGGGAAACCGAGGGCAAGGCCTGGGCGTCCTGGACGAGCCTGCGCCGTTTGAAATCCGTGCGGCTGGTGTGGGTGTATATCGCGCTGGCGATTTCAGCCATAGTCCTGGCGATGCCCTTTTACTACATGCTGATCACGGCCTTTAAATCGACTGCGGAGCTGGCTCAGGATGAAGTGTCCCTTTGGGTGGCGCATCCCACCCTCGATCCTTTGCGGCGACTCCTGGATGGTACCGCTTACCTGCACGCGGCCTGGAACAGTTTTGTGATCGCGCTTCTGACGACGGTCGGCAACATGCTGCTTTGCCCTTTGGCGGGTTATGCTTTCGCCAAGCATCGTTTTCCCGGTCGGGATCGCATTTTTTTCCTGCTCCTCTCGACCATGATGGTGCCGGGTGCGGTTCTGCTCGTGCCGAACTTTCTTCTGGCTCGGGATTTTGGCTGGATCAATAGCTATCTGCCTTTGATCGTGCCCGGGCTCGCGAGCATTTTCTATGTGTTCCTGTCCCGGCAATTCATCAGCAAGATTCCAAAGGACCTGATTCAGGCGGCGCGGGTGGACGGTTGCTCGGAATGGCGAATTTTCTTTCAGATCATTCTGCCCCTCTGCCGCCCGCTCCTTGCATCCATCGGTATTTTAAGCTTTCTGGGATCGTGGAATGGCTTTATCGGTCCCATGATTTATCTTCTGGATGAAGATCGTTACACGATTCCGCTGGTGATTTCCATGCTGCAGGGCCGTTTCGGAGGCCAGGAGAACGTGCAGATGGCCGGATCGCTGCTCTCGATCGTACCGGCTTTGATCCTTTTCTTTATCTTTCAAAAACAGATCGTCAGCAGCTTTGCCAACAGTGGCCTTAAAGAATAAGTCCAGCGGGGGAGAAGGATACCATGGCTCAACTGAGTTTAAGCAATATCTGCAAGGATTATGGAAACGGCACCCTGGCTGTGAATCATGCGAATCTGGAGGTGAACGACGGGGAGTTCGTCGTTCTGGTCGGGCCGTC
>NZ_DASTAT010000114.1 GCF_035712445.1 Oligoflexus sp.
CCGGTGTTGATTGTCATTTTTTTCGCAGAAAACAACATGGGACATTGGCTTGAGCTGCTCAATTTCTTTTTATTCAAAAGCTGGCGTAATGCTGGCTATTTTTATGTACGGAGTTCGAAGAACTCCGGACTCTCCAGTAAAAAACCGTAAGAGAGAATCATAATAAATACAGGCATATCTGGAAAGGTTTCAAGAAGTTCAGGTCAGAAGATGGAACCGTTTAGATATACTTCCTTGTAAAGAGACAGTTTGGAACATATCTCATTTTCTTCCAGGATGTGAATCGGTATATTGAATCCTTATGTTCAAAGCACTGAGGATTCCACCAATGACCGATGCGAAAGAAGAAACGCTGAAGATGTTTGCAGAGAGAAAAGCCGCTTTCGATTCTCTATCTCATGATGGAACAACCCACGCTGTCTCAGAGCGTTTGCGGGTTTGGATCAAAGCAACTATCGAAAAAATGCGTGAACATCTTGTGGAAGAAGAAGTCCTGCGTTTCGTTCCTGCGAACCAACTGGAACATTTCCGACGTGTCGCTGCCAACTCTCATGAAGAGTTTGAACTGCATGGTGACCTCACCGATCACATCAGAGACAAGCTCAGGATATTGCCTGAGTCGATTGCTGCACATCCAGAGCAATTTCTGATTGCCTTAAAAAACCCCACCATTCCTTCAGCGGATCCTTATTTCGCAATGATGCACCCAACTGTCGTTGCGCACGCGAAGCGCAGGTTTGATTACAAAGAGTATGCCGATGCCGTTGAAGCTGCTCTGAAGGAAGTCAACGTCCGAGTCAAGGAATATGTGAAGCACAAGACTCAGAAGGAAAGTGATGGGACGGGCTTGATGACGTTTGCGTTCTCGCTTAAGGACCCAATCGTTGTGCTCGCGGATCTAAGTACCCAGAGCGGCAGAGACGAGCAAGATGGTTACGCCAGGATCTTCGCGGGGTCGATACTGGGGATTCGGAATCCCAAAGCGCACAATAACCTCACCATCACTCCGGAACGTTGTATTCACCTCCTGATGCTGGCGAGTCTCCTTATGTTCAAACTCGATGAGGCGAATGTTCCATGATCAGGTCGCGGCGGTCAGCAAAGGATTTCCACCTAACCACGCACTCCTATAACCAATCGACCGTTAGTCGTGAAGATAAATTCCCAGATCTCCTTCGACGGTTCGGGTGGTTTGGGATTCGTTTCAAGCTTGGGTTTCTCAGTCATGGCGGTTCCTCCTTGCTTGAAGATGCCAGCACGCCTGCGCTAAAGCCGGCGGAAAAGCGTGAGTTCGGCGGCTGATCCAGGTCATAGGAGTTTTTGTGTTCACGGTGCAGGTCACCGTGTGGAACACGCTGCCGTGCGGAGTGGATGTGCGGTGAAATCAATTGCGTCATATTTGCGTCGCATGCGCGTGGGAATAGCGACGGGAGAACCTGGACGTGCGTTATTTCAACTATGGGCTACCGACAGAACTTCTGCAGTAAGCGATCCTTCAGCTGTATATCCAGGTTTCCAGCCTGCGCTTCATCGAATTTTGCAACCGGCTGGGAATAGCGGCCTCAATAAAGTAAGCAATGCCTGCCTCTGAACGATTGAACGTTATACGAGGAAACCTGATTGACTTTGTCACCGGCTTCTGATGCTATTGAGATATCGCACGGGTCGCCGGTATGCCTTGCGCATGCCACTAGGCATTTTATCTGTGCACAATGCCCAGCCCTGAAAATGGGCTGATCTTCAGGGCCTTGCTTCTGCAAGGTCTGAGGACGTTATTGTGCAAAAAACAGATAAAGTACCAGCAGACCCTCGTCCCCGTTCACTTTCAGCATCGCTGATCTCACGCTCTCCACATCCGGCTCCTGCGCAAGTTGCCGCAGGTCCCTGGTCGGACCCCAATGAAAAGCTTTTGTCCGCTGCTGAGGTGGCTGATTTACTCGGCTACAAGCAAAAGACCATCTACAAGTGGCTGGAAGAGGGGTTGATCCCTACGGAGGCTGTTCTCAAAAATGGCCGTCGTGTTCGGTTCTGGCGCAACAAACTTCTCGCCTCCTGGTCGTCCAGGCCACTGAGCATGCGTCCCAAAAAGCAAATCAAGGTCACTATTCACCAGGAACGTGGAAAAGCCCGTGCCATGTGGCGTTTTTCTCAGAAAAAGTACTCGCAATCTTTTGATACGAAAGAGGAGGCGGAAAAATTCAAGACCGACTTTCAGCATGCCTGGGAACGTGGCCAGCTGGTTCCGGAGATTTTCTCCAAGGAGGACACGCGGAAAGCCTACGAGGAGCATCTGAAGAAGGCGCTCGGGGCTGCTCCAGCAACAGCCCACTATATCGACCAATTGCAGGTTGAGTCGAGCCGATCGGAATCGGCGAACCATCACGCAGATCATCGCCGCACCTTTGCTGAAGCTTTTGAGTGGTTCATGGAGAACTATAGTGCGCTCCAGGATACTCCCGCCAGCCAGATGCAAAACCGCAGCCTTTATAACGTTCACCTCAAAGAGCCTCTGGGCGATTTGCCGTTGGCTTCCATCACCAGCCGACAGCTTAAGGAATTTCAGACCAGCCTTACGCAAAAACCAAAGTCTTCCGGTGGAAAGGCTTCGGATGAACCCATTTCGGCAAAGACGGTCAGGAATATCTTCGCAGTGGTGCGAAGCGTTTTCCGAGAAGCCTACGTGGCGAACTTCGTGTATCGCAATCCCACGGTTGGCATTAAAGATCCCCGGTACAGGAAAAAGCAGTCCAGGATCTGGACTGAAGAGGAAAGGGATCGCTTTTTTGAATGCTGCATTAAGCTTGATCCTGATCTCCACGACATTATCGGGCTGTATGCGTATACCGGCATGAGGTTGGGCGAACTGGCAGCGTTGACTCCTGAGCAAGTCTTTGAGGACAGGATTCACGTTTGCCAGAAAAAGTGTTTCAAAACGAATGAGATCCAGGATTTCCTGAAATGCAAGCTTGAACCCCGTGATGCGCCCATGAATTGGAAAATCCGGGAATTTATTCGCGGCCGTGAGAAAGGTCCAAAGGATGTGCCGATGTTTTCATATGATTTTCGTCATCTCTCGTCGAGACATTTTCGGAAGATGCAGTTAAAGGCGGGCGTTCCCGTTATCACAGTTCATGGCCTGCGGCATACCTTCGGGACGATGATGTGTGATAAAAATCCGCACTACCATGTAGTTGGATCTATGATGGGTCACGCCAGCATTAAGACAACCATGGGCTACGTTCGGGTCTTGGGTAAACAGTGGAAGGAAGCTGCAGATGCATTGCTGCCAAACGATCAACCTGTTTCTGGCGATTAGCGGTCTGATGCAGATCTGTTGAATCAATGGGTGGCGCAATCCCGGTAAAACCCTTGCGTCACCCCGCTTTCATAGGCAGAAATTCCGCCGTATTGAGGTCGTAAAATCCTGTGACCTGTGATATGGAACGGACGTTCTTTGACAACTTTGTTGCGATTCAAAAGGCCGCAATCGCGGTCGGCGGGAGGAATCCCGCAGGGTACTGAGGGAGCCTTGGAGTCTAAGAAAGGCTTTCAGTATGAGCATTCATCAGGAAAATCTATCGTATCGTGTCCGCTGGAGATCGGAAGGAAAGCAAAAGTCAAAAACCTTTGCGACGCAAACCGAGGCTGAAGATTTTGAGCGGGAGCGGCTGCAGAAGGAAGCTTCTGAGACTCCGCGAAGATCAGCGCCAAGGTTGGTGCAAAAACCTTCAGGTTCAAATGATCAGTCCGGGATGAAGTTTAAGGACTTCGCCTCCTACTGGCTGGAGACCCACGCCTGCGCCCACAAGGAAATCGGTTCGGTGAAGGGAGATCGGCAGATGCTGCGTGATCACCTTGTCCCAAGGCTTGGCGAGAGGTCTGTGACGAGCATCAGCGCTCGTGATCTTGCTGAACTTCAAGGTGAACTCGTCAAAAAGGAAATCTCACGAAAGACGGTCAATAACATCATGGGTCTTTTGAAGAAGATCCTGAGGAGCGCTGTTGACTGGAGGTATATCGAGGACCATCCTGGCAGCAGCGTTAAACCCCTTCGCATCGCACCACAGGCGATGCGCCACTGGTCGGAGAGGGATCAGAAAAAATTCCTCGAATGGGCCATGACCAGGGACAGGTTGATCTACGAGATCGTGGCTGTGGCGCTCTACACAGGGATGAGGCGTGGAGAAATGGAAGCCCTCAAGAGGGACTGCCTGAACTTTGAGGATAAAGTCATCATCGTCCGGCGCAGCGTCTGCAGCACGACCCACGAGATCCGTGATCATACCAAAGGGAAAAACATCAGGATGGTTCCCATGAACGATGTCGTCCTTGAGATCCTGAGGACGCGTGAGCGGCTGCCACTCGATTCTCTGGTGCTTCCCTGTGACTATGATCATTTTGTTGAGAAGAAGTTCAAACCCGCCCAGCGGAGTGCTGGGCTTGAGAACGTCATCAACTTCCATGCACTGCGCCATACCTTTGGAACTCAGATGGCCAGCAAGGGTGTGCCGCTGCCACTGGTCAAAATGCTGATGGGCCACAGGGAAATCAAAACCACCATGGGATATCTGCACACTGACAGCAAGCACTTGCGCGGTGCCACCGACATCTTGTTGAGAGGATAAAATGGAAGTGGATAGATGGAACCCTTACGGAACAAGGAACGGAACACCAACTGTTCCGCAAACGTTCCTTTTTGTTCCGCACAAGACGCAAAAAAACCGAGGCGGCTGTCACCAAAACCTCGGTTTTTCTTGATCTTTCCACTGGAAATCTTCTAAGAAGATACTGGTCGGGGCGACAGGATTCGAACCTGCGACCTCATGGTCCCAAACCACGCGCGCTACCAACTGCGCTACGCCCCGGCTCCAATGTGGAGATAGAGTTTCTACTGTAATATCCGCAGCGGTTCAACATGATTTCGGTGGAGGCCGGAAGAAAATTGGTATTGAATGGCGCAAGTGTCGGTGCAGGTGTGTGTCGATTTGCCTTAATGAGGTTCCATGCTCGCTTGCGATCCGTGGAAAAGGCCTCGATCCCTGTAGCGTTTTAAGGCCTGGTTGAAGCCGCACCCAAGAACCGCGACAAAACATCCAGGAAGCATACTTCGGTTTTCGATCTTAGGATACGATGACTGGTCGCCTGTCGAAGAATGCTTCCCACTCTGAGATGGAAAAAGAGGAAGTTCTATCGCCTAACCCTTCGGCGTCGCTTTGATATCGGGAAATACTCAAAAACGGATGGAAAAGGCAATTTGACCCAAATCGTTTTCGCATTCGACTTTGACACTCAAGGATCTTTTGGATTTAAACGGAAGTCCTGATCTTGAAGTCTTTGACTTTGACCCTGAATATAAACGATCCATCCCCCAGTGGCTATCTGAAGAGCCGGAACAGGATGGATCGCCCTACCTCAACCACAAACTCTGCCGCAAATCCCCCTGATCCGGCCCAAAGCGCGACGGCGCGTTGGGATTCAACAACGGAATAACCCGACGCCCCCGCAGCTGAACATGCTCAATGGAATCCCCATAAATCACATCCAAAAGCTCATGCAAAACCCCTTGCGACTGCATCTCTAAAAGCCCCTTCTCAGTAGCCGCAGCCAGCTCGGTCTTATTCCTTGCAAAGAAAATCTGCTGAGACGCCGGATACGAAAGCAAAAGATAAGGATCAAAATCCAACTCATCCAAAGGCCGAGCCAGCAATTCATCCCGCACCTCATAAACCGCCCGCGTAATCCCATCACACCGATCCATCAGCAACTCATCAAACAGCTCACTCGTCTGCTTCCGTGTAAGGATGGGAATGCCAGCCGCCTCGAAAACCTGCCGATCCGGCCAATCGGCTCCCACACAAACACGGAAACTCCGCAGATCCTCGATCTTCCGCACATTCTTAAACTGCTGAATCTTCTTCTTCCGCACAATAAAAACCCGCCGACCCATAAGCCCCTGAGCAATATCCACAGGCGCACTCACATACCGTTTTTCCCTCTCGATACTGGCCTGAGTCGCAACCGCATCAATGAAAGGATTCAACTCATTCAAACTCTCCAAGGCCTTTTTCTGATCCAAGGATTTATCAATCAAATACTGCACCGGACTCTGAAAATACGATGACTTATCATTCACAGGCTGCGCCAGTGCCAACTCCAAAGCAAAGATCGCAGCCAGAATATGCGTGTCATTGGGCCGATCAGCAGCACGCACAACCAGGGGAACACTATTCGATCGTTTCGCACGATCCGGCGACAGCTTCACAAACTGCTCGATCAAGCGCAAGGGTCGATAGAGCCCCTGCCACTCGGGGCGAAAGCGCTCCTGAGCCAGACGCGCGAGACGTACCAGATCCGCTTCCGCCTTTTTATGCCACTGATCCCAGTTGGAAAAACCGAGCGGTGGTTCATGCGGCAGATAGGGATTTTTTATGACAATACGCTTGCGCTCCAGCCAGCCCGCACGCAGGATGGCGGGACCAAAATGCTCGATGAAAAGACGATCCATCGTGCCGTTGGCTTCGAGCACCTGAAGACCTTTTTCCAGCCTTTGAGCCAGGATTTTTTCGTTCTTGTTCACATAAAGATAAAAAGGAGCCGGATAAGCCAGCGCCCAGCCTTCCGTCCAATCCAACTCACGAAAACCGCGGGTCCGCAATTCATCCCAACCTTCATGAACAGCGCGAGTCAGAAGATCAAAGCGCTCACCCTGGAGCATCGTAAAAAGAAGATCATAGCGCGCCGAGGTCTGTATGCGAAGGCCAGCCCTCTTCATGATATCGCCGTCGACCCACCCTTGACCCACACCGATGTTGTATTTCTTTAAAGCCTCAAGCGAGCGGATCGCATCCAATTCCTGACGTCTTTCCGGCCTTATCAGAAAAATTCTTTCACCCAAAACCGTTGCGGCAATCGAAATGCGGATAGGCAGAAGTTTTTCATCCAAGTCAGGACTCGCAAAACTCGAAACCACATGAACGAAATCCTTGCCTTGCTGAACGGAAGCCAAAGCGCGGCTGCGATTCATCCAAAGATCGGTTTCACCCGTGGAATGAACCTCCACGGGCTCCAGTTTATCAGCGTCCACATCCAGCGCCGCTTTCACGACCGCCAGAGTATGATTCAAACGAAAATCGAAGATAGCTTCGGAACCATAGACATAGATGCGTCGGGGCGGTTCTGAAGACTTGCCCCTTAGGTCCTCGACACGTGTGACGAGAAGCAGAAGAATAGACCAGTATCCAATCTGTTTTAACGGCACAGCATTATCCTTGAGCTGCAGCCCTGCATTGGGCTGCGGTCAGGTGGAAATGGAAGCTTCTGACCTTAATATACCCGCCTTGGATCGTGAGCACCAACGTGAATTACGTTGTACGAAACTTACCATAACCATGATCGTAGCTCGGGGATGTATGGCCGTGGAAGCCTTGCCATGCGAGGTGTCAGGGTGCGGACGTCAGGCGACCTGCAGATTGGGATTCGCGAGAGGCCAGGAAAGAATATCCTGCATCGCAAGTTCCATTTCAAAAGCGAAGGCCCGGTAGCCATCCGCGGTGGCGGGAGCCGTATAGCGAACATGAATGCTTCCGCCCAGCTTTTCGCAGGTGCTGCGCACCGCATCCATGCCGATTCCGCGACCGGATGTTTCGGAAATACTATCCTTGACGCTGAAGCCCTGAGCGAAGATGAACTCGGCGAGTTCAGAGTCATCACGCGGCGGCTGTCCCGGGTGATACTGCGAAAGTTTATGCTGCAGCTGTTTCAGATTCAACCCATTACCGTTGTCCTGATAAATCAGGCGCAAGCGACCCTGAACCAGAAGCTGCGCTTCCACGCGGATGATGGGAATGATGGATTCCGCGGCCTTGGTAAAACCATGATCCAGGGAATTGCGAACAAGGTGGTGAAACGCACTCAGAATCTGATTGAAGGCCTTCGCCTGGAAAACCAGCGGCGTGCCCGACCACAGGATCTGTGGCTTATGGAAACCCAAATTTTTCGCCTGGTTTGCATGGGCCTCTTCCAGCTGGGATATCAAAGCCTGGTGCCCATAGGGAGCCGACCTGCAGATTTTCTCGCGGAAGGAGGCAAGCTCACGAGTCAGCGAATCCCCTGAAAGATTCTGCAGACGCTCCAGCCACAGGAAAATCTGCTCCTCCTTCAAGCCGCTGGATTGAGTCGTCAAGGCCCGCCCACGACGCAGGGTGTCATAGAAAAAGCTGGATACAAGCTTCAGCTCGCGATCGGCCACCATAAGCTGATGGCTCAGATTATTGGTTTCATGGGAACTGTCATCAGCCGGAGCCCGCAGGTAACTTTCAATCGCGTCCTCGAGCTCATGAAGGCAGGTCGAAAGATTCTTAAGACCCAGGGCCCGCAGATTGCCCTTTTCCGTGTGCAGATTCCGCCGGATGCTCTGCCACAAAGAGGCTGTGCGATCATCCGAGTGAAGACTCTTCTGCATGGAAGCAAGGGTCGCTTCGCATTCGCCTATCACGAGACTGAAGCGATCTGGATCAACATTCAGCAGCACATCGATCAGCGTCAGCTTCCGCATGTTGGTCTCGGCTTCCATCTGCAAAAGCCTGAGATGGGTCACGTCCCGCAGGACTATCATAAAGCGCTCTGTCAGCCCATGCCGATTGCCGAGGGGAATCCAATCGATCTCGCAGACGATCTTCTTGCCATCCTTCCACCACTCCAGCTCACGAATAAGCTGATGGCGGTTGACGTCGAAAGCGAAAATGTCTTCGTCGAAGCAGACATTCAGTATGTTCAGGAGTATGGACTTCTGCTCCGTATTCAAAACTGACTTGCGAATGACGGCTTCAAAGAAGTTAACCCCTTCCAGGCCTTGCAC